>JBOFUD010000262.1:0-28469 GCA_051652385.1 Flavobacterium sp. | reverse complement strand
CGGTTTGGAGGCATTGGTGCCGAAACAAAAGGTTTGTTTATAACGGTTACAGTAAAATCTTTGGATGTTTCAGTAGTTTGAATAGCAGCACTTTTTGATACCACACGGATTTTGTAAACCCCAGCTTGCTCATAAGTGTAAGAAACTGCTTCACCGTTGTTGGCGGTAACAGGATTTGGTTTTCCTACTTCTCCAAAATAGACATCGTAAAACAACGCAAAATCAGCTTTTGCAAGTACGGTTACTTTTTTAGAAATTTGTGTATCGTTCGTGATCGTTACCACTAAATTTTGGGGCGCTTTAAATGAAACCACCACTTTTTGAATCGTTTCAGTTTTGTTACCATTAAGAGTCATTCCCACAATTTTGGCATCGTACACACCTTCTTTATACTTGTGATCCACAGTTCCACCCGGAGCTACGGAAGCAGGGGTCGTAGTTCCGTCTCCAAAATAAATTTCATAACGAGTAACTCCTTCGCCACGGGGCAAAAAAGTAACTAAACCCGTATTATCTTGAGTCACGGTCGTTAACGCTGATATGTTTTTTGGACTTCCAAAACCACCGATATCAACTAAATCATTCTCGCTAGTGCAACCCACCAATAGGGCTAGCACTACCATGTTTACTATGTATACAATTTTTTTCATAAGATCAATTTTTTAATATCCAGGATTTTGTTCCCAATTCCCACCGGCAAACTGAATTTCTTCGATAGGTAGAGGGAAAAGTTCGTTTTTACCAGCTTTAAAGTTTGGAATGGTTCCAGCAGCTTTTCCGGTGCGCACTAAGTCGAAGAAACGGTGTCCTTCACCCACTAATTCTAATCTTCTTTCTCTTAGAATAAAATCAGTCAACGCTGCTCCAGAAGCCGAAATTCTGTGATTAGTATCCCCAAAAGCACGATCACGAACTTGATTTAAATACAATTTTGCTTTGGTATCATCGATTCCACCACGATTGTAAGCCTCAGCAGCCATTAATAAAACATCGGCATAACGAATCGCTCTGTAATTATTTGGATTGGTCAAGTTTAAATCGCCAGCTGAATTGCTGCTACGTTTTCTTGGTAAATATTTTCTGTTGAAATATCCCGTGTGTTCGTTTCCTTTTCCGAAAGTGGCCCCAGTACTGGCTGCCCAAGCTTCGATATCAAGGATAGCAACGCTTCGTCTAGCATCACCTGCTTCAAAAGAATTGAAAGCTTCTTTGGTAGGAACGTTAAAACTAAATCCAGAAGTAAACAAACCACCAGAGTAATTTCTGATTCCGTTAAAACCTACCGCTACATTTCCTTCGCTACACTGAAGACATCCAAATCCTGCACCTTCAATATCCGTGTATTGCACCTCAAAAACAGATTCTTTGTTATTTTCGCCCCCTGTTTCAAAAATAGAATCATAATCTGTCACTAAGACATACGAATTGGTTGCAATTAAACCATCAAGTGTGGCAGCAGCCTGCGAAAATTTATTTTGAAACAAATAGGCTTTTCCTAGTAAAGCTAAAGCAGCTCCTTTGGTAGCTCTTCCTTTTTGAGAAGGAACCGCAGCCAAGTTTTGAGAAGCATAAATCAAATCGGATTCGATTACGGCGTAAACTTCTTCCTTCGTGGCTCTTTTGATGGTTTTTTCATCTCCAATTTGGAAACGAGCATCCCCTTTCATTGGGATACCACCAAACCATTTTACCAATTCAAATTGATAATACGCTCTTAAGAAACGAGCCTCAGCAATGATTTGCTCTTTTCCTTCAAAATTGGTTTTATCTTTAAACTCCAAGATATAATTGGCTCTTTGCACACCAGCAAACATCCAATTCCATAAATCACGTAAATTGTTATTTACGGGCGTATGAATCATATCATCGACTTGTTGAAAACCGGGAACATCAAGCGGACTTTCTCCTCCTGCTAAAGTATTATCTGAGGCAATTTCGCCCAAAATAACGTTTACATAAGAAGATTGTAATAAATCATAAGCTGCGATTAAGGCTTTGTTATACTCATCTTTCGAGTTGAAGTAATTCTCAGAATCTATAGAATACTCTGGTTGACGATCCACAAAATCATCAGTACAAGAAGTAACGGCTAGTGAAGTAACGATTAAGGCTACTAAGGATGTATAAAAATATTTTTTCATCGTACTTGTATTAAAAATTAATATTTAAGCCCATCAAATAGGTTCTCGGAATTGGATAAAATCCGTAGTCAATTCCGCCTCCTATTGGAGCTCCATTTGACGCTCCTGGATCAAAACCTTTGTATTTGGTAAAAGTGTAAAGGTTGTTTACCCCGGTATACAATCTGAATTTAGAGATGCCAATTTTTTGACAAAAACTTTGATTTAAACTGTACCCAATTTGAATATTTTGAATTCTTAAGTAAGAAGCATCTTCTACAAAATAATCGGAGAATACATTATTTGAAGTAGCTGCAGTTGTAGCTCTCGGGACATTGTTAGACGTTCCTTCTCCCGTCCAACGGTCTAAGGTATAATTCAAACGATTGGCATCTGAAAGCGTTCTTTCGTAGTTGCGCACCATATCATTGCCTACAGAAGCAAAGGCATATAGCGCAAAATCAACATTTTTATAATTCATTTGCATATTGAAACCCATGGTAGCTGTAGGAATTGGATCACCAATATTAGTTCTATCTTTGGTATCAATAACTCCATCTCCATTAGTATCTACAAAACGAATATCACCAGGAGCAGCATTGGCTCCCAAAGCTATTTGAGAAGGATGCGCAGCAACTTCTGCTTGATTTTGAAAAATACCATCCGTTTTATATCCGTAGAAATATCCAATTGGTCTGCCCTCTTCCATTCTTGAAGGTGCCGGTTGACCCACTCCAAAAGCACCACCTTCAATAAATCCAGTACCGTTATTTACTTCTAACACTTCATTTTTCAAGAAGGTAACATTATAACCTACACTGAAAGAAAAATCATTTTCGAAGGTCTTTTTATAATCGAAAGAGAGTTCCAATCCTGAGTTACGAACCGTACCGGCGTTGATTGTTGGAGACGCAGCTCCGGGAGCATTTGTTCCGATAATACCAGATACAGGAATGTTTGGAATTAACAAATCTTTACGAGTATCGATAAAATAATCGGCTACAACATTTAATTTATTATCAAATAATTTGAAATCCATACCTACGTCAAACTTGCGAGCTTCCTCCCATTTCAAGTTCGGATTAGGCGTTTGTCCCACAGCAGTACCATTGGCTAAAATATCACCAAATACATAAGTAGCTTCTCCATTCAAAAATCCTAAATAACCATTATTGGGAATTTGATCATTTCCTAAAGTACCATAACTTGCTCTTAATTTCATAAAATTAAAAACTTTAGATTCTCCAAAAAAAGCTTCATCTGAGATAATCCAGCCTCCTGTGAAAGAAGGAAAATAACCCACTCTATTATTTGGTCCAAATTTAGTTGAAGCATCACGTCGTATCATGGCTGACAATAAATATCGCCCTTTATAATCGTATTGCATTCTCCCAAAATAAGACAATCTTCTCTCATCGTATACATAAGAACCGTTAGTTTTTGCATCCTGAAATCCCGTAGTCAAAGAAATATCAGCAAAATCCCAAGAGTTGTTCGGAACGTCAAAACCTGTGGCTGATAACCCGCTACCCCATTGTTTGAAAATTGTATTTCCGATAGTACCTACAAAGTTGTGATCCTCGCCGATGGTTTTAGTATATGTACCAAAAATATCAAATGAGTAATCATTATCGTTCACAGTTGCTTGCGTTACAGAACTACGAACCACATCAAAAACTTTTCCACCGTAACCTACTTGCTTTGCAAAGATTTTCGAATCACTATGAGCAGTGTTGAAACCCATAGAAGTAGAGATCACGAAAGCGTCTGTAATTTTATAGTCTAAACCAAAGTTACCATTCAATTTTTTGAAATCGTAGTCATTATAGGTGTTTTCAATTTGAGCCAAGGGATTGATGATCTCATTTCCTAAACCTGCTGTACTAGGAACAAGCGTAAAATCACCATTCTTATCATAAGGAGCCAAAGTAGAGGGAGCATTCAAAGCGTTAAACAATACGGAACCTAAGCCACTATCGTTCAATGTCTTTCTATTGAAATAGGTATAGATTACATTGGTTTTGAATTTCAATTTGTCAGATAAGTCGGCACCAACAGATAGTCTAGCAGTATTTCTTAAAAACCCAGATTTATTAGCACCAATAATACCTTCTTGATCCAAATGAGAAGCACTAAAGGAATACGTCATTTTTTCAGAACCGCCACTAACCGTAAAATCGTGGTTGATGATTGGTACGCCAGTTTTAATCACTTCTTTTTGCCAGTTGGTTCCTTTACCCAACCCAGATACATTTGGATAAGGAATAGTTTGTCCTCCGTTTGCATAACTTTCGTTTAACAACAAGGCATATTCTGTAGCGTTTAAAGTAGGTAATAGTCGAGATGCTTCTTGAAAACCAACATACGTATTAAAACTTACTTTGGTTTTTGAATTCTTTTTACCAGTTTTGGTGGTAATCAAGATAATTCCATTCGCACCAATAGTTCCATAGATTGCAGCTTGAGCATCTTTTAAAACCGTAATCGTTTCGATATCATTTGGATTCAACAACCCCAATTCACCAATGTAACCATCAATAATTGTTGTTGGTCTGTTTTCTCCATTGGTAGCGATACCACGAATTCGGATGTCTAAGGCAGCACCAGGAGAACCTGATTGAGTAGTAACATTTACTCCCGAAACAGTACCTTGTAAAGCTTGTTCTACCTTAATAGGTTTGATTACGTCGAGTGATTTGGCATCTAAAACGGATACTGCTCCGGTTACCTCTCTTTTCTTTTGAGTTCCGTACCCAATGACCACCACTTCTTTTAGTGCATTAGATTCTTCCTTCATTTTAATGACTAATTTCTCGTTGCCTGAGACTGTCACTTGAAAATCACTATAACCAATATAACTAAAGATTAAAATAGATTTTGGAGATACTTTAAACAATTTAAAGCCTCCGTCAAAGTCGGTCGAGGTGCTTTGACTACTGTTGCTCACCTTCACATTAACACCAGGAAGTGTTAATCCAGTTTGGGCATCTAAAACAGTTCCGCTGATTTCATTTGATTGTGCATATCCTAAATAGGACAACAACATTAATGAAATTAATAGTAGTTTCGATTTCATACTTGTGTTTTTTTATTGATTGTTAAAATTAACCAACTATCACGTTGTAGTTCAAAAAACCACCTCAACAAAAAATATACAACCAGCATTAAAGCCACCATTTTGGGCTAAAACCCTGTAAACAATGGCGTTATAATTGTTAAAAAAAATGTTTTATAAAAGCAAAAAACACCTCATCATTACTAAATGTTGAGGTGTTGTATAGTTTATTTTAATACTATTTTATGATATCAAACTTTCAAAATATAATCGACTAAACTTTGTTCGTGCAATAAATCCATTTTTTTACGCAAACGATATCTTTTAATCTCGACACTACGAACAGATATGTTCAACAAAGGGGCAATTTCTTTTGAAGATAGGTTCACTCTTAAATAAGCACATAACCGTAAATCATTTGGAGTTAAAGTTGGATGTAATGTTTTTACACGTTTCAAGAAGTCCTTATCAACGTTATCAAAAGCTTCCTTAAACAGATTCCAAGAGTCATCCTTAGTAATATTTTTATTTATAGTGGAAATCACAGTTCGTATACTTGAGGATGTGTTAGTTGCTGATTTATTCAAATCTTCTTTGATAAAGGACAGCAGCTCATTTTTGTTATTCAGGCTCATAGTCGAAACGGCCAATTCACGACTTTTCGAATCTACATCTTGAGATAATTGTTCGTTTTTGAGTCGCATTAACTTTTTTTCATTTTCTAGCTCTTTAATTTCGAGCAGCAAATTGTTTTCTTCAATTAACTTCGCTTCATGTTTAGCATAGTTTTTTTGATAAGCAGCATGAATATAATAACCCAGAACAAGAAACAGCATGAGATAGATGATAATCGCACTTTTCGTCCAATACCAAGGTTTTAAAACTGAAAATTTGTAAATAGCGGATGATGCTAATAAATGATCAGAAAATTTGGCTCTTACTCTAAATACGTAGTCTCCTGATGGCAAATTTTTGAAATTAATAACAGTTTTTGAACTCCAACTGCTCCAATTCTCCTGAAAACCCTCTAATAAATACTGATATTCTGCTTTGATGTACTTATTGTATTCTGGAACGGTAAAATAAAAAGAGATATTATTTTGTTTGTAATGAAAGGCTCCCTCGCCCATTGGCGAATATTTCACATCTGCCTCATTCAATCGATTAACTGCAATGTTCGTGAGGGCTACCTTATATTTCTTGAATTTTAAATCACTCAAATTCAACGTATAATAACCATCAACCGTACCAAACAAATAAACAGATTGCGATAATTGAGTACAATTTTCATAACCGACCATGGTATTTTTATTAGCTAAAGGCATTGGAAAAGCCCTGTCTTTTAATTGTGAACCCAAAGTACTCAGGGATAAATAATGAACATAATTTCTGGTAAATAACCATAGCCGATTGGATTCATCAACAATCATTTTCCCTGAAGTATAGCTTTCCTTTTTGAAAATAGCACTTAAAAAATCATCCTTTTCAAACTGCTTCGTTATAGGATTCAATTTAAAAACACCTTCCTTGTAGGCGTAATAAATGATTCCATTAAATTTTACCATGCTTGCATTCTTACCTTTTTTGGGAGCTGCATAGGTATAAAAAGGAGCTGTTTTAGTCAACTCTTTATTCAGTTGTAATCTAAAAATTCCTTTATATTCATGGCCAATATAAACTTCTAAAGCATTAGTTACCTCAAAATTCTTGGCCGAATAATTAAAACCTTCAATCTTGTTTTTAAAAACCCATTGATTATTAATTTTTTGTAGTACCGAAACACCAAAATAGTTGCCCTGCAGTAGCACATCATTCCTGTTAGGTACCGTGCTGAACTTCCAAGTGCCTGATTGACTAAAAATAGGAACTGCAGTAGACCCCTTGATTATAAAAGTCCCAGAATCGTGACCACAAAATAAATTACCATCCCACGCAAATAAAGACCAAACTTGACCCTTCGTGCCTTCAATAAAAGTAAAAGTATCATTTGAGTTAATCTTCCTATAAAACAGCCCTTGATTGGTCCCAACGTACAAGAACCCGTTGATCTTTTTGGCAACATAAATAGTTCCCAAAACTCCAGAATTATCAGAAAAAGTTTTAAATGGTGACTTTAAATTGACACAATTGATCCCGTTGTCCAATCCAATCCACAAATTATTATCTACATCCTCATACATTGACAAAACGGTGTTATTGCTCAAGCCGTTATCTTGATGAATGTGCTGTTGCAATTTGCCCGTACCATCAATAATAAAAATACCATTGGAAATGGTACCAATAGCAATTCCTCCATTAGACAACCACCAGCTACTGTACACTTTACTAACTATCAATTGATGGTCAATTTCTGTCACAAATCGGTTAACAACACCATCAATAAGAGTGTAAAAACCATTTTCCTGCGTTTGAATTAAAAGCCCTTTTTCTATGGCAAACACATTGATTATCTTTTTGTTTTTTAGTGAAGGATCATGTAATATCTTACTGGCTTTTCCGCTAACTATCTCATACAATTCATTGTCAACTGTTTGAAAACAAATAGCGTTAGAGGTTCTAAACGATTTTAAAATTCCTGATTTGGGAGCAATGATTTTAAATGTTTTTTTATTGGTGTCATAAACAAAAATGCGATGCAAAGATTGAAAAACAACCCAATGATCATAGCTGTGAATGTTCCAGAATTGTTCGTCTTCCTTAATTTTACTTTTTATACTTTTACTCAAAGATGTGTACGATAATTGCCCGTTATTTTGGCGAGTCCAATACCCAAATTCCATGTAACAACCTGTGTAAATGCGCTGCCCTATAACTTTAACCGAACGAAGGATCGTTTCGTTTGGCGAAGGATACAAATCCCATTTTGAACCATCAAAAGTGAGCAAGCCATCATTATTTGCAAAATACAAATATTGATTTTGATCCTGAGCAATCATCCAATTTTGATTACCCGCTTCATAAGTAATAGGAGAATACACAATGATCGGGGGAAGTTCTTGAGAAAAAGCACTAGATACGGCAAAGAAAGTAAGGAGAATAAAATATCTAAAGTGAAGCATAAAAAATGATTTTTGTAAAATTATGCATAAATCATTAATTCTTAGCAAAAAGAGCTAAGCACAAACAAAAAGACTTTTTAAAATAATATAAACCAAAGCTTTAACGACTGTTAATTTTATACAATTGTAGAACTTTCAAAAGTAACAACCCCATCAAAATTCATTACTTTTGTGAAAATTCATTATTACTATGTCAATCGACCTTTCTACTTTAGACCCGAAAAAAAACATCATTATTAAAGGAGCCGAAGTTCATAACCTCAAAAATTTAGATGTTGTGATCCCTCGCAATAAATTAGTGGTCATCACGGGACTTTCGGGCTCAGGAAAATCGAGTTTAGCATTTGATACGCTTTACGCAGAAGGGCAACGAAGATATGTAGAAAGTTTGTCCTCTTACGCTCGGCAATTTCTTGGCCGTTTGGATAAACCAAAGGTAGAATACATCAAGGGGATTGCTCCGGCTATTGCTATTGAGCAAAAAGTAAATACCACTAATGCACGCTCTACAGTAGGAACTTCAACCGAAATATATGACTACGTTAAGCTCCTATATGCGCGAATTGGCCGCACGTACTCTCCAATATCCGGACTAGAAGTAAAAAAAAATACTGTTACCGATGTAGTGAATTACGTTAAAGAACTAGCATTAGATAGCAAATGGCTATTACTTGCTCCCCTTCATCTTGAAAAAGGCAGAAAGCTTGACGATAAGCTAAAAACCCTGCAGCAACAAGGCTTTTCCAGAGTTTTGGTTGATCAAGAAATGCTACGCTTAGACGACTTCATTGCAACAATTGCTGCTAAAAAGCCCAAAGAGTTAGAAAAACTAACCATCGAGCTCATTATCGATCGTATTGTAGTAAAAGAGGAAGAAGAATTTTATAATCGCTTGGCAGATGCGGTACAAACTGCTTTTTATGAAGGAAAAGGCGAATGTTTTCTGCAAGAACTACATCAAAACAACCGTTTTTCTTTTTCTAATAATTTTGAGTTGGATGGAATTTCTTTTTTAGAACCCAATGTTCATTTATTTAGCTTTAACAACCCTTACGGCGCCTGTCCCGCGTGTGAAGGATACGGGAACATTATTGGTATCGATCCCGATTTAGTTGTCCCAAATACAACACTTTCAGTTTTTGAAAATGCCATTTATCCTTGGCGTGGCGAAAGCATGAGTTGGTTTAAAGACGAATTAATAAAAACAGCTTACAAATTTGATTTTCCCATTCACAAACCATACTTTCAACTTTCTGAAGCACAAAAGGAGCTCATTTGGAATGGAAATGAATATTTTCAGGGACTTCATGATTTTTTTAAAGAATTAGAGGAAAAAAATTATAAAATTCAAAATCGGGTACTTCTCTCAAGGTATAGAGGCAAAACCAAATGCCCTTCTTGCAAAGGAAAACGCCTAAGAACAGAAGCGTCGTATGTAAAAATAAACCACAAAACCGTTTCGGATTTAGTGGATTTGCCGATAAAAAATCTAGTCCATTTCTTCAAAGAAATTAAGCTTGACGAATACGAAAAACAAATTGCCAAGCGATTATTAATCGAAATCAACAATAGACTTTCGTTTTTGACAGAAGTGGGATTGGATTATTTGACGTTAAATCGAAATTCGGCCACTTTATCCGGAGGAGAATCGCAGCGCATCAACCTGGCGACTTCGCTTGGAAGTAGTCTCGTAGGATCGATGTATATCTTGGACGAACCCAGCATTGGCTTACATCCGAAAGATACCGAACGCTTGATTACTGTTTTGCTTTCGTTACGCGATTTAGGAAATACCGTAATTGTAGTAGAACATGATGAAGATATCATGAAAGCTGCAGATATGATCATTGATATTGGTCCCGAGGCAGGTACTTTAGGGGGAAACTTGGTCGCACAAGGAACTTTCTCAGAAATTCTGAAAGCCGATTCGTTAACCGCTAATTATTTAAGTGGTATCAAAAGCATTGAAACACCAAAAAAAAGAAGGCCTTTCAAGAATTTTATAGAAATCATCGGAGCTAGAGAGAACAACCTTCAAAACATAGATGTCGTTTTTCCTTTAGATGTATTGACAGTCATTACTGGAGTTTCTGGTAGCGGGAAAAGTACTTTAATCAAAAAGATTTTGTTTCCAGCCATGCAAAAAAAGCTAGAAAACATTGGAGAAAAGGCAGGGCAATTTACTGAAATGAAAGGCTCTTTTTCGCATATCAAACATATTGAATATGTAGATCAAAATCCGATAGGAAGAAGTTCGCGTTCGAATCCTGTAACCTATATCAAGGCCTATGACGACATACGCGAATTATATGCCAAAGAAAAACTATCTAAGGTAAGAGGATACCAAGCCAAGCATTTCTCATTTAATGTGGATGGAGGCCGCTGCGAAACCTGTAAAGGAGAAGGAAGTATCAATGTAGAAATGGTCTTTATGGCTGATGTGCAATTGCCTTGCGAAACCTGCAATGGAAAACGCTTTAAAAAAGATATTTTAGAGGTAGCCTTTGAACAAAAAAACATTCACGATATTCTAACCATGACCATCGATGATGCAATTGCATTCTTTACACAACACAAACAAAGCAAGATCATGCAAAAATTACAGCCCTTGCAAGATGTAGGTTTAGGGTATGTACAATTAGGGCAATCTTCATCAACGTTGTCAGGCGGAGAAGCGCAACGTATAAAATTGGCTTCGTTTCTGGTAAAGGGAGCCACGAAAGAAAAAGCGCTATTCGTTTTTGATGAACCTACAACAGGACTTCATTTTCATGATATCAAAAAACTACTGGCTTCGTTTGATGCTTTGATCGAAAAAGGACACTCCATACTGGTGATCGAACACAATCTTGATTTAATTAAATGCGCCGATTGGATTATTGATTTAGGTCCAGAAGGAGGAGAAAATGGAGGAAAACTTTTGGCAGTAGGAACTCCTGAGGAAATTGCTAAGAATAAAAAATCTGTAACTGCAAAATATCTAAAAGACAAACTTTAGAGGAGTTTTCTAAAAATCACGAATTCAGTAGTAAAAAACACGCTCCAAAATACTTTTTCGAAAACAAAAAGCAATGATCCGAGGATAATACTTGAATTCGTGATTTCAATGAGTGCTTTGAAAAACTAGCCCATGTAGCAATTTTCTTGAAAAACGTTGCCATCTTCATCAACACCCACTACAATTTTTTTGGCTTTGGAAATATGACTTAAATACCACCAAACCAAAGACCAAGCGCCTAGAGTCATGCACGAAAGTTTAAAATTCAATCTATGATTCACTCTCGTCCTTTTTTTGGACAAAACAGCAAAAGGTAACGTATCATTTCTTTCTTCTACAACAAAACCTTCTTCTAACTTTGAATTGATGGATGCAGTAAAAACGGTTAATTCTTCTTGGTTTAGCAATAGGGTCTTTTTCATGGTCATAATCTTAAAAAAAAATATAATTTAATTTCAATTCTTTATCTGCAACAAAAATACCGCAGTAAAACAAGCTATACAATACCCACTTTTAGTGATATTTTACAAAAAACACTAATTTTAATAGAGAACGATCTCTCCGAATTAACACCAACCGCAAACTTTTAACAAAAAAAAAGGAGAATTAACCATCCAAATCAAAAAGTATTGAAAGTGTCAGCCATTTTCTTGTTCCTTATTTGGGTAAGATGCTACTTGAAATCCTTTTGCTCGGTAGGAACCTGATAAGTACGAGTCCGGAATAGTTATATGATTTCCATCTCTGAGCGCTTTGTAATGTGGTGACATGATTTCGATGCCTGATTCGTTACAACAGTCCTGAATATTTTGGTGCAAATTTGAATAAATACTCGGCTGTTTGTTGGCTTCATTAGTGAAAGCATTGATCTCATAAGAAACATAAAAATCATCCAAACTGGTCTGCAAAACAAATGGCGGCGGATTTTTATTAACTAAATCGGTGCGATTAGCAGCTTCAAGCAACGCTTTGTGCACCGCTCGCCATGGCACATCGTAACCAATAGTAACGGTGGTATGCAACACTAAACCATTGGTGTTAGATTTAGTATTTGCAGAAAAATTGATAGAGGAGCTCGATAAGACCGTTGCATTGGGAAGGGTAATATCTTCCATTTTTGGCGTGCGCAATCGCACTACTAAGGCGGTTTTTTCGATTACTTCTCCGCTTACCTCCCCAATTTTAATAAAATCGCCAGTTTTAAAAGGACGCATGTAAGTAATTACAAGACCTGCTACCATATTGGCAATGGCATTGGAAGAGCCAATAGAGAACAAAACACCAACAAACACCGTAACACCCTTAAAAATGGGAGAATTTGACCCGGGCAAATACGGAAAGAGAACAACCAACATAAATGCGTACATTAAAACACGAACGATATTGAAGGTTGGTTTGGCCCAATCACTATAAAAACCATCAATTTTTATGTGTTCGTTTTGAATCTCCGTTACAAAATACTTAATGATTTTCAGAGCATACTTAAACAATACTAAGATTACAATAATAGAAAATAAATTGGGTAAAAATTTGACAAAACTAATCCAAATAAACTTAGCAGGTTTCATGATCCAATAGATCAAGGTGGTAGTATACCCAACCGTCTCGGGAAAAACACTAAATAAAAGAGGCAAAGAGAGATAAATAACTACGATAAATGAAACCGCTCGCACAAAAACTGCAAAACGCAGCACAAAATAGAGCTGGTTGGAGGCAGATAAAATATGATGATTTTTGATTAAGATACCCTTAAAATAACGTTCATCGTTTTGAATCAGATGATACTTAAATTTTCTAAACAAATAGTTAATACCAAATAAAATCAGAACGATTCCTCCGAGAAAAAGTGCTTCGGTTGCAATACGTTTGAGCCAGAGGGTAGGCTTGTTATTGTACTTTTCTAAACGAATTGATGTAGCAATTTTGCTTCTATTTTGTCGCGCTAAATACTCACTGTCTTTCCCTACAGCACGAGCGTCAATACTGGAAATAGACATAATAATAAAATCGGCTTTGTACACGATATCCAAAGTGATTTCTGCCGGAACAATTTTTAAAGAATCGGCTTCGAACAGAGGATCACTGGCAATTTGCCTGATGCGCTTGCTTATGACTTTGGCTCTTTCTTCAGCAGAAAAAGACCCAATTTTATTGTAAATAAAAAACAAGGTATCTTTAAATGGAACGACGGGATATCCCAGAGAAGGGGGTATTATTGCTAAAGAATCTGCGGTGGCCTTGCTCTTCAAGATAAGGTTTTTATGCTTTTGCGCCCATAACGTTGGATACAGCAGCAACAAAACAAGTAGCAATTTTATAGTTTTCTGAAACGTCATAATCAATGTGTTTTCGGTAGATATAGGCTCTTTACATGCCAAGAGCGAGAAAGCACATGGATTGTTTTTAATCCGGACCACATCACCTTCGTTTGATTTTTCTTGAAAAACAAACGATGTTATTTTTGCTAGGACAATCTTGCCAAAAAATCGTGAGTAGCCTATACCCAAGCCCTTTGCCTCTCTTACCACTATATCACAGCCACAAATATAAACACAAAACCTCTAAACTACATTCAAACAACTGAAAATTAACTACATAAGTACTATATCTTTATTTTAAATTTGATAAAAACACCGTTTAAGGCCTGATTTATTTCGGGTGAAATCACCATTTTGTAATTGACGTATAGATAAATTACGGTTAGCAAAATAGATTTTAAAACAATTCCTAGTATAGGATGAAGTGGAAACTGCCAAAAGTAAAATAAAATAAAAAGCACTCCACTAAGGGCTAAAGAGGTAATAGTTTGCTTGGTAAACGGGTATAAGTGCATCCGTTTAACAACAAAAAACAACTTGGCTAGACTATAAGCGGTGATCGATAAAAGTGTAGCGAATGCCGAACCAACGATGCCATAAAGTGGGATAAAAAGCCAATTTAGTACAAAGGTCAAGAGCGCTAACATGACCCCTAAAAACAGAACCATGCGATAATATTTAGAATTAAAAATGATAGCATTGTTGTTGCCTAATATCAAATCGAAATACTTAGACAGTCCGATCATAAAAACCACCAGAATTCCACCTGCAAACTCCTTGGGCAATAGTTCGTAGAGCTGATTAATATTCACAAAAATACCAAGCATAACATATCCGCCTACCACTTGAAGATTAATAGAGGTTTTTTTGTAAAGCACATTCAATTCGTTGTATTTATTCTCATGCATCAATTTGGCAGTAATGGGGTACACAATTTGGTGCATGGCCCGACTTGGTACTGAAATGACAAGAGCAATAAACGTAGCGACGGAGTAAATTCCGATATCACCAATATCAAGATACTGGTTGAGCATAATCTTGTCGCCATCTAACAACAAATTAGCCACGCTACCCGATAAAATAATATAAAACGAATATTCTATTATTCCCTTTGCTTTATCAGGAATAGCCAATTGAAAAACAGGTTTTTTAATTCGAAACGCATAAAACATGGTCGCCAAAAAAGCAATAAAATAAATACCAGCAGTGAGATAAATAAATTGAACGGCGGTGATCCATTTAAAAAACATAGCCAAAAGTGCAAGTAAGGAAAAAAGACGTAAACCTACTTCCTTAATGAAATTTCCGAAAACAGAGTGCATATGCACCCGCGCCCAAGCATAAAAAATCTCAAAATAAGCCATGGACAATCCCACGAATGGAATCAACCAAATAAAATCCTTAACAATCGGATTTTTTTTAGTGACAAAAAACAAAATATTGTCGTAAAAAAACAAACCAATCAAAATTAGCGGAATACTCAACATTAAAGGAAATAAAACCGTAAAGGATAAAAATTTATTTTTTTCGTCCTCGGTTTTGCATTGCGAATAATACTTTACCAACGTATTTTGCATACCAATGGCAAATAATGGCATCAGTACATTAGCACAAGACAAGATGTAATTGGATAAACCGTAATAGGTTTTTCCTAAAATGGAAGGAAACAAAAACAAGGTGCTAATTCCTCCGATTCCAAAACCTATGTAAGTAATTATTGTATTTTTAAGTGACTGATTTAAAACAATGCCCATTATTTGGAAATTAGGAATTAGGAATTAGATTGTAAAAGAGTTACCAAATCCTTGGTCAAACTTTTTCTGGAATATTTTTGTAAACCCACTGCATTAGACTGTAATTTCCCTTCCAAAAACTGTTTATAAAAGGCTAAAATAGCGGCTTTTAATAGTTCTTTTTGATCGTATTCAAAAAACATTCCTGTATTGGTTGTGGTGATAATTTCGGCAAAATCAGAATCTTTTGGACCAATACCAAGAATAGGTCGACCCGAAACCATATACTCAAAAAGTTTACCAGGAATAATACTTTTGGTGTCTTCTGAATCAATTTCTATCAACAATAAAACTTGTGATTTTCGTTGATGCGCTACTGCAACTTGATGCGCTACATAGCCTAAATTAGTTACATAATTATTAAGATCGAAACGCGCTATCGTTTCCAACACTTCTTGGCTGACAGCTCCCATGAGTTTAATTTCGAGATGAATTTTAAACTCTGGAATTTCAGCTAATAGCTCAACCAAACTTTCCCAAAGAATTAAGGGATTACGTTCGGATAAAAAGGACCCAATATGTGCCAAACTAAATTTGGAATCTAGCATTTGCGGTGCCACATTTTCCGTATCATAGCCGTTGGTAATCACTTCAATGGGTTGGGAAGTAAGAGCTTCGAACTCGGCTTTTGTGGTTTTGCTGGTGACAATTATAGTATCGGCAGCATTAAGTATTTTATGCTCTAGCTTTTTGTGCTTTTGGGCAGCAAACCGAGACAAACGCAGGGATTTATGATAGCCAATAGTGGTCCAAGGATCGCGAAAATCGGCCAACCAACGCACTTTTAGTTTTTTTTGAAGCTCCAATCCAATGAGATGCAAACTGTGCGGTGGACCCGAGGTTACAATGGTATCTATGTCATTTTCAAGGATATATTTTTCCAAAAAAGCAACAGAGGGCTGTACCCAAAAAACACGGGCATCTGGAATGAATAAATTACCGCGAATCCATAAAAAAACCGCGTCCAAGAACGATTGCTTTTTTTGATTGGGAATAATTCCAGAACTAATTTTCTTAGTTTTATTTTTGGAGAAAAAAGAAGCCAATTGATAGGGTTCGAAAATGCTGTTTTTTAAAATAATGGTTTTATCAGAAACTTCATTTTCTAAATTGGTATCAACAATGGGATAAGTAGGATTTTCTGGAACGTAAACAATGGGCTGAATATCAAAATCTGGCAAATATTTTACAAACTTAAGCCAACGCTGCACGCCAGGCCCACCGGCTGGCGGCCAATAATAAGTAATAATTAAGAGCTTTTTGATATCTTTATTTAAGTTATTTGTCATTCAATTTATTTAATTCTTCAATATCTAATTGATCCTTTAGTCGATTAGTGGCTTTTTTGGCAAGTATCAAGCTATCATAATCCATGAAATGCACAGGAACACTATTTAAGTAAACAATTGTTGCCTTTTGAAATAGTGCATCAAAATTTGCATTTTCTAATCCACTAATTGCTGTCATTACATCCAAACATAAATCATAAGACTTTGCAAATTCGGCATAGCCTGCCACAAATTGCATTGTTTCAATTTGAGGAAAGTCTCCAATTCCAATTTGTTTAAAAGCAACTCTAAGGTTGATTCTGTTTTCAGTAGTATCCGCAATGAGTATATCAATATCACCTGTATTTCTTGTATAGCCCTAAATATTTACAGCAAGACCACCAATGGTCAGGTAACGAACATTTTTTTCGTTAAAGATTGTCCAAATATTTACTATTTCTGCAAGCATTATTTTTTCTGTATCACTCTTGGTGCGTGTCTTACTGCATATGAAAGTTCCACTAAAGACAAAAATCGTTCCAATCGCTCCAAATACGTTTTTTGCAATTCACCCTTTTTGGTATCAATTTTAGATTTAGTTTTCATTTCTTTCTTTACCCTATTTTCTTGATTTTTTTTCGCTCTACATATATTCCAGCAATCAAAAGAATTAAAATCACCACAGAGCTTATAAAGGTAATTGTACTCCCTGTTTGTACAACTTGAGGTTCAAATTTAAATTCTATAGTGTGCTTTCCAGCAGGAATTTCAATAGCTCGCAACACATAATCAGCTCTGTAAATTGGTGTTTCTTTCCCGTCTACAAAGGCCTTCCAACCTTTGGCATAATACATTTCAGAGAAAAGTGCCAAACCAGCATTCTGATTATTTGAAGTATACGCTAAATGATTCGGTTGATAAGTATTTAAAACAATATTCGCTAAACTATCCTTTACGATGTTTTTATTTGGAATAGCAAACTCTTTAGTATTGACGATAGCTACATTTTTAGAATCAAATCGATCGAGGGCTTTCATCTCTTCATCGGCTGTAGCCACTTCTCTTAATTGCCCTACGAACCACGCGTTACCATTGGCATTAGGATTTACAGTTGGAAATTCTTTGCCCTCCTTGTTGGTTTGAATAATATATTTTACATTCAAGAAATCTAAAACTTCCATATTATTTTTGGCTATTTGATAATCAAATAACTGCTGAATTCTTCTGGGTTTGGCAGCATGATATCCTCCCAATGATTTATGAAAATAAGAAGCTCTTGCACTTGACAAATTCCCGTTAACTTCAAAAACTCGGTAATTGGAAGTATCCTTTAAAATTTGACTATCAGCTTGTGTTTCCTGAAAAGGAGCGGCTACTTCCCTGCCATTCATGAAATCTTTACCAGAAACATATTTTTTATCAACAAAAAACAAATCCAAAATCATTAGTATTCCAACCAGTACAATTACTGTATTTTGCGCCAATCGTTTTTGAGTGTAAAACCACATTGCTGCAGCTGATAGTAGAATAAAGAATGCCGAACGCAATAAATCAGCGCTATACATGCTCATTCTGTCAGCCTTTAACGCCTCTACAAAGCCCGGCCCGTAATTTTGAAGATACAGTTCGTCATTACTCCCCGCAAAATTCCAAGCGCTTTTGCTGACCAATAAAATTAAAAGTACCCCCAAAGTGAACAGAGTTGTATGCAGTATTCCTTTAATTTGGGTAGGTTTATCTAATTTAAAAAAAGATTGTAGTCCCATGATCGCTAAAACGGGAAAACACAATTCTACGATCACTTGTATCGAGGAAACCGCTCTAAATTTATTGTACAACGGAAGATAATCAATAAACAAATCGGTAAGCAACGGAAAGTTTTTACCCCATGATAACACCAAAGTAAACATTGCACCACCAAAAAACACATATTTTATTTTTCTTTCGTCAACAAACAGGGCTAATACTGCCAAGAAAAAAACGACAATTCCAATGTAAGCAGGCGCCGCAACTATGGGCTGATCGCCCCAATAGGTTGGTAATCCTTTTGTAAAATCAGCAGCTTGATCTTCAGGAACACCTTGCCCAATCATGAACTCATACATGGCACTATCCTTACCTAATGATTCATTGTTGGAGCCACCAAATAGTCGTGGCACTACCAAATTGAAACTTTCCATGATACCGTAACTGTACTCTGTGATATATTCTCTAGACAAACCATTATCTCCAATTTTTGGAGAACCATCAGGATTAAAAGTCAACTCACTCTTTCCTCGAGTACTAAAAGCCGCATACTCAGACGTCGCCAACAAATTAGTAGCGTTTGCCCCGATAGCTAAAATTCCAGCAGCAACAAGTATTCCAAAACTCTTGGCTAGTGATTCTTGTTTTTTTTCTTTAATCGCTTGATACGTATAATAGCCGACCAAAATCAACAGAAATAACAACAAATAATAGGTCATTTGAAAGTGATTCGCATTAATTTCTAGAGCAGTGGCAAATAAGGTAATTAATCCGCCGAGAATATATTTACGTTGAAAAACAAGAATAAAACCTGCAATTACCATTGGCATGTATCCAATAGCATGAGCCTTGGCATTATGACCAACCCCAAGAATGATGATAAGGTACGTTGAGAAACCAAAAGCAATCGCTCCGAGGAAAGCTTTTAAAGGATCGATTTTAAGTACTAATAAAAGGCCATAAAAACCCAAAAAATATAAAAACAAATAATCAGCTGGACGCGGCAAAAAACGGATGGCATCATCTAAAGCACCAATAAAGTCATTCGGATACTTGGCTCCTAACTGATAGGTGGGCATCCCTCCAAAGGCCGAATTAGTCCAATATGGTTCTTGATGCATCAGAGCTCTGAAGTCATTTTGCTCTTTGGCCATTCCAGTGTATTGTGCAATATCTGACTGGAAAATTTGCTTACCTTGTAAAACGGGATAAAAATAAAGTAAAGAAACAACAACAAAACCTAGAATAGCTAATGCGTGTGGGTAGAATTTATGTAGGACTTTCAATGTTTTTAAATTTGAATTTAGATTAAAAAATGGGCTTCAGGGCACAAATTTAATCTATTTCTTCGTAATCCACATATTCTCCCACTTTTTTGGTCTCTTTTGGATTTTTAGACCGTGCAGTATCTACAATAATCTCATCTTGAACTTTGTATCTCGTATCGTTTTGAGTATACTGTTGCTGTGAATAGCGTTGCTGTTGCTGAAAATTTTCGCCGGCTTTCTCCACAGCTTTTTTTACCAACATAGGTAAAAAAAGTTTAGCCAAAAATTTAAAGATATAGTAAAACATGATCATGTAAAACAATGTCTTTATGAAACCACTAAATGAAGCTACTTGCATCGTGAAAAATTTTTTCAAAATTAATAAATCTAGCGTTCCTTTTTTAGTCTTTCATCATAAAAAAATACTAAAAAAAACAGGCAAAGCCCCTAAAAATCAGTGAAGCTTCATTACAAGCAAATTACGTTCCAAAGTAAAAAAGGGTTGTACCGCAAGATGTGTCGGTAAAAGTATACCTATCTATCATTTTTACAAACTAAAAATTGTCGTTGGCCAGAACTTTTTTTAGTGAAGTTTATGACAAATTTGTTTGCCGAAAGTGTATGAAAACTTTCAAAGATCCCACAAAAAATCAACAGTCAGCACAACCGAAATCAGGCTAAATAAAATGAAAAAATTACAACAATCGCACCATCAATTAAATTGATTGTAATTACCTTTACATCAAATTTTACTATCAATGACAATCACACAATTAAAATATGTCCTAGCTGTTGCAGAACACAAAAACTTCACATTAGCTGCCGAAAAATGCTTTGTCACGCAGCCAACATTGAGCATGCAAATTCAAAAAATAGAGGAAGAACTAAGTATCCAAATTTTTGACCGAAGCAAAAAACCCATTCAACTCACAGATATTGGCCAAAAAATTGTAAACCAAGCCAAAAATATTGTCAATGAAGCCGATCGCATTCAAGATATCGTCGAGCAACAAAAAGGATTTATTGGTGGGGAATTTCGACTGGGTATCATCCCTACTGTGATGCCAACTTTATTACCAATGTTTTTGAATAATTTCATCAAAAAATATCCAAAAATTCGTTTAATCATAGAGGAATTAAATACTTCGGATATTATTACAAAATTAAACAATGGTCATTTGGATGCTGCCATCGCTGCTACCCCGCTTCAGGAGGAAAAAATAAAAGAAATTCCATTGTATTACGAGCCTTTTGTGGCATACATTCCTGAAGGGCATCAACATTTTGCTAAAAATGAAATAGAAATAAGTGATTTAAATTTGGATGAAATGCTCCTTTTGCAAGACGGTCATTGCTTTAGAGATGGTGTTCTGAACTTTTGCAAAAACAGCAATTCAAATGAGGTAAACCATTTCACAATTGAAAGCGGTAGTTTTGAGACTCTCATAAAATTAGCAGACGAAGGCTTAGGAACCACGCTACTTCCTTACTTGCATACCTTGGATTTAAAAGAGGCGGATACACTAAAATTGAGGCACTTTAAAGCACCAAAACCTGCCAGAGAAATCAGTTTGATCTTCCCGAAAAACGAGCTCAAAATTCAGATAATTGATGCTTTAAGGAATACAATCGCCGGAGTTATAAAAGGCGCGATTGTATTTCAAAATGTTGAAATTATTAGCCCAATACAAAAAAAACAAAGGTAAAAAAAAGAGGCTATCAACTATTTGACAGCCTCTTTTATTATTTATTTACAATTAATAGACATTGCTTTAATTCAGGTTTTTCAAAAGTAAAATCAAATAACCATTCTTTTAGCTGTTCCAACTCATAGGGCAACAAAGTTCGTATCGCCTTTTCTAATTCTTTGCAAAAAAGTGTCGCATCAAAACTCACTCTTTCCAACACCGACTTTGTGTAATCAAACATTATTTTCGACATAGTTCATTAAGATTTTGGGGTTATCTTTTTGTAAATTTACTCATTTGCTGCATAGGTTTTACAATATTACCACAGATTTAATCTTTTTTTAAGCAGTATTTTCACAAGTACAAACGTTATCGTCTAGCATTCAGAGTACGCACTTGGTAGCCCTAAACATTTCTCGTTTTCCTGGTGGACCGGCAAGTTTTTCAACCGTGAACCCTACTTCAATCATGCTTCTTTTAACAACTCCTCGTGCGGCATAAGTAACCAAAACGCCATTATTCTTGAGGGCTGCGTACATTTTTTGAAAAATTGCTGTACTCCATAATTCAGGCTGCACCCTGAAACCAAAAGCATCAAAATAAATTAAATCAAATTGATCTACATCATCTATAGATTCAAAAAACTGCTGCCGTTTGGTCATATAAAAAGCTTCGTCGAGCTTGGTGCGAAGTTCCCAATCGCATTGGTGTAAGGTTTCAAAAATAGACTGATATTCGGTAGCCTCGAGCGCCTCGACATAATTCATGCCAGCCAATTCTGCCTCAGAAATTGGATATGCTTCTACTCCAACATAGTCTATTTTTTGCGCATTTTTCTTCCCCTCTAAAAAAGTGATAAAAGCATTGAGACCCGTACCGAAACCAATTTCCAAAATGGCAATTTCTTGTGAAGGAAATAAGGCCAAACCATTTTTAATAAAAACGTGTTTTGCTTCTTGAATTGCACCATGTTTGGAGTGATAACATTCTTCCCAATCTTCAATTTGAATAGTGGTTGAGCCATCTAAAGTTTGGATTATTGTTCTTTTCAAAATAATTTACAGTTTACAAGTGATATTTAAAAAATTTCACCACAAAATTAATCAATATAAAGCTTCTTAATTCAACAAAAATGCAACTAATTATCACATATTTGCACTAAATATCAACAAACAAAACTCATTTTTAAAAAATACATAAATCGCAGTCAATTAAAACATACGCTATAATTTTCGCATCATAATTGGTCTTTTTTATTTATTTTTGTCTGAAATTTAAAATCAAATGAAATATTCCATTTTTTTGATTTTAATGTAGAATCTAACTATTAAAAACTAATCATGAGTACTTCTCAAACAAAAGCATTTGACATCACAAAAGCAGCTACTTCAAAAATAAATGAGGTTGATTTTGATAATTTAAGTTTTGGAGCCGTATTTTCGGATCATTTATTGGAATGCGATTTTAAAAATGGGGCTTGGCAACAACCCGTAATTAAACCTTACCAACCTTTTTTGTTAGATCCATCAGCGAATGTGTTTCATTACGGCCAAGCGATTTTTGAAGGCATGAAAGCATACAAGGATGATCAGAATGATTTGTGGCTTTTTAGACCAGAGGAAAACTATAAAAGATTCAATGCTTCGGCTGTACGCATGGCAATGCCCGAAGTTCCCGAAGATGTTTTCATGAAAGGACTTAGCGAGTTGTTAAAAATTGATGAAGCATGGGTAAAAAAAGGAGTTGGCAACACGATGTATATTCGCCCTTTCATGATCGCAACAGGCGAAGGTGTGGTAGCCAATCCCTCCAAAGAGTACAAATTTATGATTATTCTTTCACCAGCTAAAGCCTATTACTCTGGTGAAGTAAAGGTACTAATCGCAGAGCACTATAGTAGAGCAGCAAACGGCGGAATTGGAGCAGCAAAAGCGGCAGGAAATTACGCTGCTCAATTTTATCCCACAACTTTGGCCAATAAAGAGGGCTTCCAACAAGTAATTTGGACAGATGATGCCACCCACACCAAACTAGAAGAGGCTGGAACCATGAACGTTTTTTTCCGAATCAACGATACGTTGTTGACCGCGCCGGTTAGTGAACGAATTTTAGATGGAATTACCCGAAAAAGCTTACTTGAATTGGCGAAAAAAGAAGGAATCGAGGTAGAAGTTCGTCCCGTTTTGGTTAGTGAATTGGTAGAAGCTTCTAAAAATGGTTCTCTAAAGGAAATTTTTGGAGCTGGTACAGCAGCAGTGGTCAATCCGATCATTGGATACTCTTACAAAAACGAATATTATGAATTACCCAAAACTGCCAATTCTTATGCTGAACAATTAAAAAATAAGTTAACGAACATGCAGCACAAGTTAGAGTCAGATCCGTTTGGGTGGACTGTAAAAATCTAAAAAAAAAATTAACAAATACAAAAGGCGATTTTCTGATTGAAAATCGCCTTTTGTATTATTTGGAATCCGCTACAATTTTTAAAATTTTAGAAAAATCGGGAGTAAAAAAATCAGGCCCTTTCATTACCTTTCCGTCCTCCCTGTAAATTGGCTGTCCGTCCTTGCCCAATTTACTCATATTACTTCTTTGAATCTCATCAAAAATAGCTTCAATATGATTTTGCAACCCATGTTCGAGAATAGTACCACATAAAATATACATCATATCTCCCAACGCATCAGCAATTTCTACAAGATCATTATTCTCAACCGCTTCAAGGTATTCTTCATTTTCTTCCTTCATCAAATTAAATCGAAGCAAATGTTTTGCCGCTCCCAAATCAGCCTGCGGTTGTTCACAATATCCGATAGCAAAAGTGGCATGAAATTCTTTAACCGCTTCTATTTGTTTTTGCATCGCTTAAAATTCTTAATTGAGGCAGCAAATTAGCGATAATTTCTATTCATTTACCTAAATTTGTAAAAAAAAATACCATTATGTTTAGCCAAGGACAATTACTATTTGGAGCTTGTTTTGCAATTGCATTCGTTTTTGCCATGATTATCGCTTACCGCAAAGATGCGAAGTTGCATCGCGTTTTTTATAAAGGAAATTACAAAATATTATTGGGTTTTCTATTGTTTATTGGCTTGTTATTCATGATTAAAATCTTCTTAAAGCACTAAATCCCTCATTCCAATTCGGCGCTTTTCGTTAGAAACCAAGTACAAAAATCTGGCAGCAAAAAGCAAGCAGACTTTTGAATAAATCATGTAACTTTACCAAAGTTTATATCCGAAATATCATGCAAATCATAAAATATCTTTTTCTTTTATTACTTCTAAGTTTTGTAGCTGCAACGGTTTTCATAGCAACGCAAAAAGGAGACTTTCAACTGGAGCGTAGCAAAGTGATAAATTCACCTAAATCTGCCGTTTTTAATTATGTAAACGATTATCAAAACTGGCCAACTTTTAACACTTGGATGCTCGAAGACAGTAGTTTAAAAATGATCTATTCCGGAAAAACAGGGGTAAAAAACACACCCTCATGCAGTTGGACTGGTACCGATGGCAAAGGAGACATTGTCACCGTTTCTAGCAAACCAAACGAAAGTATTGTTCAAAAACTAAACAATAACGGAACAGAATCTGAAGTGTTTTGGTACTTCAAAGATACCGTTGGAGGCACTAAAGTAACATGGAAAACAAAAGGAAACTTAAGTTTCGAATTGAAAATATATGCAGCATTAAAAGGAGGAGTTGAAAAAAATCTAGGAGCCATCTACGAAAAAAGTCTTGCGAATTTAGATAAAATTTTAGATTACGAAATGAATACCTATTCATCGAAGGTTATCGGTGAAGTCCGCAAAACGGGCACCTTTTATCTCAGTCAAACCTTTAGCAGTACAGTAAAAAACATTAACAAAAACAGTAAAATTGTTTTCAAGACACTTGAAGATTATTGCGCTGCAAATGCCATAGAAATTTATGGCAAACCATTTATCATCTACCACAACTACGATAACAAACGAGAAACAGTTCGAGTTTCTTTCTGTCTTCCTGTAAAAAATGAAATTATAGTCAGCGACCAAAGCGACATTAAACTAGCCAAATTAGAGGGTTTTCCTGCAATTAAAACCATTTCCAAGGGAGATTATGCGCATGTTCAAAAAGCACTTGACCAAACTAACACTTATTTTTCTTCAAAAAATATTGCAAGAGATACCAAAATCTCACATCTAGAAGTTTACACGCTTAGCACTACCGAAAGTAAAAAACCTTCCGAATGGATCACGACGATTTACACCCCTATTCTTCCCAAAATTATTGCAACAAAAACGGTGGCTCGCCCCCAGATTACCGTTAAGAAACCCGCAGAGATTCCAATTGATGAGGAAATTCCGGGCGAGTTTTAAAAAATAGTACACTAGAATTAAACCATTTAAAAAAATGCCATTCTAACCTACAAAAAGTGTGCAACTTGCAAGAAGAAAAAGCATTTATTAAAGATTTATTACATCCTAAAACGCAAAACAAAGCGTTTGAGCAATTGCTACGCGACTATCAAAAACCGTTGTACAACCACATTAGAACTATCGTTTTAAATCACGATGACACCAATGATGTGCTTCAAAATACGTTTGTTAAAGTGTTTCAATATCTCAAAACATTCAAAGGGGAAAGCAAGCTATTTTCATGGATGTACCGCATAGCTACTAACGAAGCCTTGACTTTTTTAAATCAAAAGGCAAAAAAAAACAACCTCTGCTCACAAGAATTGCAGGAAAAAATAGTGCAAAACCTTCAAGCTGACGTTTATTTTGAAGGAGATGAGATCCAATTAAAACTACAAAAAGCGATTCTTTTATTGCCAGAAAAACAACAACTTGTATTTAAAATGAAATATTTTGAAGATTTAAAATATGAAGAGATTTCTGAAATATTAGGAACAACCGTTGGCGGATTGAAAGCTTCATACCATCATGCTACAAAAAAAATTGAAGCTTTTATGAATGAATATTAAACCTTTTACCCTCGCAAAAGTCTAAGTCCATTATGAAAGCATTTAAAATTGATAACGAACCTAAGATAACTGCCGGTTTTTCTGTGCCAGAAAATTATTTTGAAACTTTTTCGGCAACACTTCTTTCGGAATTACCAATGGAAAAATCAAAAGTTATACCGCTTTGGTCTACAAAAACAAAAATCAGCCTTGTTGTAGCAGCACTATTTGTTGTTGCACTGAGCCTACCGCTGTACTATCACTTTTCATCCACAAAGGTGGAGTTTGACACCATTAGCGCAGAAAACTATTTGGCCAATCAATCCAATATTACTCAATATGAATTGATTAATAATTTAGATTTGACGCAACAGCACTCGAACAATGAAATAACGATCACAGATGCTACTATCATTGAAGATTATTTACTAAAAGAAGGCAATTTAGAACAATTAATTATTGAATAATAAATACACATGTTTAAAAAAAATATGCTGATGAAACAACTATTTCGATTACTCGTTTTGCTAATCTCACTCAATACTTTTGGACAAAACGACAGGTACAAAGAAAAAAAAGATCAAATTAAAGCCATGAAAGTAGCTTTTTTAACCAATGAGCTCAAACTTACTTCAGAGGAAGCAGAAAAATTTTGGCCCATCTACAATGCTTATGACGACAAGCAATTTGAAGTTAGACATAAAAAAATGAGAACGTATGCCAAAAAGCTAAATGATGGATCCTTAGATAGCATGAGCGAAAAAGAAGCTTTGCTATTTTTAAATCAAATTGAAAATACGGATGAGGAACAATACCTCCTTCGAAAAAAATACAATCAGGCGCTAAGAACAATCATGGTACCTACCAAAATTTTGAAACTTAAAAAATCTGAGGTTGATTTCGACAGAAAGCTACTGCAGCAATATCGCAACAAGCATAAATAAAAAAAAACCTCATTCGCATAAAGGGAATGAGGTTTTTTTTGGGGGCAAAAAAGGCAACTTCGACTGCATTAATAATATAACAACTTTATTTATCTTTCGAGTTTGTACACAAGTTTAAAGTAATTACTTCCAACAATTGGAATTCCACTGGTGCTTCTCCGCTCCTTCCAATTCGAATTGCCATACATAGCATTTATATCTACTCTTGGCAGTACATTAAACAGATATTCAACGGCTAAAGAATCGGAAATATGAATGCGATACGCTAAATTCCCTCCAACTGATAGGTGAGAACTTTTTTGATCGAATGCAATACCGCCTCCCCAATTTCCCCATCTGTTAATTAAAGTAGGTTCTACAGAGGGAATTATACAGGATTTTAGTTGCATATTCCCTATTCGTGCGTATAGCGGAATGTGGTAGCCAAAACCAATGGTGTATTTACTAAATTGAATCATTGAGAAACGTTCATACCCGACATTGACTTCAAAATTCCTTGAAACCATAGCAAATTGCAAAAGATAATTAAATCCGCTTTTATTATTGGTAGGTTCGCTTCCAGATACCAAATTTCTCGCATCTAATGCACCAGAAAATGAAATGTAATTTTCTTTATCACTTTGACCAAACGAGCAAGCGTAAGCTAGTAGGAGAATTAGAATTTTCATGATTTGGGAGGGGTTAAGTTAGTTTTAAGGCATATTTATTTATTTTTGGAAGTAAAAATTATTTTCGGTTATGAAGATCTCTTTTCGAATCAAGTTTATTGATAAATAGGGCTAATTCTTTGGTAAACATATCCAAATCGGTAGCAGACTTTTTTATCAGCTCTATGAGTTCAGTATTTTCTTCTATTGAATTAGAATTGATCGTTAACAAGTTGGACAATCCCAGAATATTAGTTAAGGGCAACCTAATTTTGTGTGAAATCATAAACATGATTTCTTCAAGCCCTTTGTGCATTTCCTTTTTGTACAATCGATTCGGCTTTGTTAGTGGTTTTTGCTTGTGAATCAATTGCAAATTCAATTGTTCGATATCCGTATCACTAGCCGATTTTTCTTGAATAGGGTTTTCATTGATATGAATTATTTGGTTAATGACTGTACTTGTTGCCGTGGCATTTAAATCAATATTTTTGGAAAAACTGCCCGCATTCGTTAAAAAACACTGAAAACTATTTATCTCTTTTTTATTCTCCATTTTTGCATCTATTTAGTAGGTTGATCAAGGGTATCCAAGAAAAGAATAAGAAAAAA
>JBOFUD010000261.1:0-14495 GCA_051652385.1 Flavobacterium sp. | reverse complement strand
AAACAAGTCCCGGACAACCGCTGCATCCAGATTATGAATATAGTAGGGCTGCAAATCCAACACGCTCTGCACTCGAAAATGCCTTAGCAAGTATTGAAAATGGAACTAAAGGTTTGGCTTTTTCATCAGGTTTGGCAGCGACAGATTGTATTTTACGCTCCTTTAAGTCGGGAGATGAAATTATTGCTATGGATGATTTATATGGTGGAACTTACCGCATGTTTACCCGTATTTATAAGGATTCTGGTATAAAATTTCATTTTGTAGATATGAATGATTTTGAAAAATTTCAAGCCTTAATCAACACAAACACCAAGTTGGTATGGGTAGAAACACCTACCAATCCGCTTATGAAACTAGCGGATATTGCTCGCATTGCGCAAATAACAAAAGCCAATAATATTCTTTTTGCAGTTGATAACACATTTGCCACGCCGTATTTGCAAAAGCCATTGGATTTAGGTGCTGATATTGTAATGCATTCGGCTACAAAATATTTGGGAGGGCATTCAGATGTTATTGCAGGGGCTTTAATTGTAAAAGATAAGGCTTTGGGAGAGCAATTGCATTTTCAACAATTTGCTACCGGTGCCACCTTAGGGCCTATGGATAGTTTTTTGGTGCTTCGTGGAATCAAAACGTTGCACTTACGCGTACAAAGACATTGCGAAAATGGAGAAAAAGTGGCCGCTTATTTGAATTCGCACCCAAAAATCAAAACGGTATATTATCCTGGATTACCAGAGCATCCGTTTCATGAAATAGCCAAAAAACAAATGAGTGGTTTTGGTGGTATGGTTTCGTTTACTTTTGTTTCCGGTGAAAAAGCTGAAGCGATTGCTTTTTTAGAAAAATTAAAAGTGTTTACATTGGCTGAATCATTGGGGGGCGTTGAGTCGTTAGCCAATCATCCGGCTCTGATGACGCATGCTTCCATTCCTGAAGAAAAAAGAAAAGAAGTAGGTATTACGGATGACTTAGTGCGCCTAAGCGTAGGAGTTGAGGATGTTGCTGATTTGATTTTAGATTTGGAACAAGCTCTTACTTAGGTACTCCTTATCTTAGTACAAAAAAAGCTCAGTTTGTATAACTGAGCTTTTTTATTTAATATTCGAGATATAAAATATAGCCAATGTTGAACCAAACGGTCCAATCGTTTGATTTGTTTTCTTTGTAGATTTCTTTATTCGGATTCAGTCCATCCACCCAGTCTGAGTTGAAATATTGAAAGCGCAAATCAACTAGCAAGTCGCTCATTGTCGTCAATTTGTATCGGGTGCCAAGGCCGCCGGTTATTGAAAAGACTGTTTTGCTTTCTGAAGAAAAACCATGAGGCCTCCCGTCGGAAGGTGTTAAATATTTTGGGAACGTTGTGATGGAGGTTCCAAGAGGGCCAAGAGTAGAATTTGCATCAGCAGTATACAAGCTGTAGGCAATACCCAAACTGGCGTAGGGTCCAAATGTTCCAATACTATTTTCGAAGTCGTGAATTTTTATTGGATGAAATTCTCCTTGAATGCCCAGGTTGAACAGTTTTGAAGATCCGTGCATGGCTCTAAGTTGTTCTTTTCCTGTAGAAAGATTTCCCTCAACCCACTGGCCAAAATGATTGAAACTGGTGGAACTAAATGACAGTTCTGACCGTATCTTAACATGTTCTGAAAAAAAGGTTTCAGAATTTGAATGGGATGAAAAATTTAAATAATGAAGAAAACCTATAGAAAATCCTGTATTTCCGGTATTAGTCTCTAAATTATGGCGCTCTCCATAGTCAGATTGAAAGGCTACAGGGCCACTTGTGATTCCTATCTCATGCGATATGTTTAGTTGCGCTCTACTTATTGATGCGCTCAAAAGCGCTAGCGCGCAGATAAAAAATCTATTAAGCATTTGGAAACCTTATTTTTGCGTGCAAATATATAAAAACAAACCATACCAAATGTTTGCCAAAAAGTTAAACTCACAATTATTAACTAATATTAAGTTTTGTTACATAAACTATAACGATTTCGTAGAAATGCGTATTTTTTTTTGCAATTTTTTGCAAATGCTTGTTTATAAGATAATTTTACTCATTTTTATAAATAAATAGGTCAATTTTCCCTTTTTAATTTATATTTGTGGTCATTAACCAAACGTTTTTAACGTCTTTATAATCATAGTATCATGTCACAAAGTATTACTAATTTTATCGATTCGGTAACTAAAAAAAATCCGAACGAAACTGAGTTTTTGCAAGCTGTATTCGAAGTGGCAGAAACGGTAATTCCTTTTATCGAACAAAATAAAAAATACCAAAACAAAATGCTTTTGGAGCGTATGGTCGAGCCTGAGCGTGTTATCATGTTCAGAGTAACTTGGATTGACGACAATGGAGCAACTCAAGTAAATCGCGGTTACCGCATTCAAATGAATTCTGCCATTGGACCTTACAAAGGGGGGTTACGTTTTCATCCTTCAGTAAATTTGAGTATTTTGAAATTCTTGGCTTTCGAACAAACGTTTAAAAATAGTTTAACCACGCTGCCAATGGGTGGTGGAAAAGGTGGTTCTGATTTTGATCCAAAAGGAAAGTCAGACAATGAAATTATGAAATTTTGTCAAAGTTTTATGATTGAATTGGCTAAACACATTGGTGCTGATACTGATGTACCTGCAGGAGATATTGGTGTTGGTGGTAGAGAAGTAGGCTATTTATTTGGTCAATACAAACGTTTAAGAAACGAATTTACAGGCGTTTTAACCGGTAAAGGGATTTCTTTTGGAGGTTCACTTATTCGTCCTGAAGCAACCGGCTACGGGACAGTATATTTTGCACAAAGTATGTTGAAAACCAAAGGTGATTCATTTGAAGGAAAAACCGTTGTGATTTCAGGTTCTGGAAATGTAGCACAATATGCGGCACAAAAAGCCACTCAATTGGGAGGAAAAGTGGTGACGATGTCTGATTCTGCTGGGTACATTTATGATGCAGACGGAATTGATGCTGCCAAATTAGCCTTCGTAATGGAGTTGAAAAATGAATTGCGTGGAAGAATTAGCGAGTATGTTACCAAATATCCAAATGCAAAATTTGTTGCAGGGAAACGTCCTTGGGAGGTAAAGTGTGATATTGCATTACCATGTGCCACTCAGAATGAATTGAATGGAGAAGAGGCTGCTCTTTTATTAACTAATGGCTGTATTGCTGTGGCTGAAGGTGCCAATATGCCATCTACTCCCGATGCTGTAACCGCTTTTATCAATGCAAAAATATTTTTTGCACCAGGAAAAGCCTCTAATGCGGGCGGTGTGGCGACTTCTGGTTTGGAAATGTCTCAAAACTCATTGCGTTTGAGCTGGACATCTGAAGAGGTTGACGAAAAATTGTATAACATTATGCTGAACATTCATGCTTCATGCGTGAAATATGGTACCGACGCAACCGGATTTGTTGACTACGTTAAAGGAGCCAATATCGCTGGGTTTGTCAAAGTAGCGGATGCTATGTTGGCACAAGGCGTGGTTTAACTACCAAATAGATTTTTTTATGAATGCCTTCTTCTGGAAACAGAGGGAGGCATTTTTAATTTCAGAGAACAAAAATCAAAAACTTTCGTTTGTATTATATTTGTACTTCATTTGAAAAATCTTATGAAAAAAATAGTCTTGATATGTAGCTTTTTATTGGTCATTAATTTTAGCTTTTCGCAAAGTCAATCGTCGTGGCAGGGCTTTTTTTCCTATAACGAAATCAAAGATGTAGCGCAATCCAACTCCAATTTCTTTGCTGCTGCCGAGAATGCGTTGTTTTCTAAAAACATACTTTCAAACGCATTAAAAACGACTACAACCCTTGACGGACTTTCTGGATTTACAATATCGGCTTTGCATCATAGTGATGCTTTCAATAAAACGATTGTTGGTTATGAAAATGGTCTTTTAATTGTGGTTAATGAAGCCGACGGAGCGCTCTTGAAAGTAGTGGATATTGTCAACAAACAATTGCCTGCCAAGATCAAAAAGATCAATCATTTTATGGAGCATCAAGGAATTCTTTATGTTTCTTGTGATTTTGGTATTGTTCAATTCAATTTGAATACGCAACTTTTTGGTGATACTTACTTTATTGGTGACTTTGGGAAGGAGCTTTCGGTGCAGCAAACGGCTGTTTTCGATGGAAATTTATACGCAGCTACCGAAAATGGAATTCGTAGAGCAACAATAGCCAATCCTAATTTAATCGATTATCAGCAGTGGACAATGCTCTTGTCTGATAGTTGGTCCGGAATTACTGTTTTTGGTCCAGATTTGTACGCTTCTACTGCTGCAGGTACGGTTTATAAATATGGCCTTAATTCTTTCTCTGTTGCTCAAAGCTTTGGTGAGCCCATAGTCGATTTACGTTCCGATTCAAACAATTTACTAGTAACTACTTCGAGCCAAATTTCCGTATTTGGATCAGGATTGCTTTTGATAAAAAAAGTAAATAGCAATCAAGTTTTGGGTAAAAATCCTGCTTTTACTTGCGCAACTATTGTTAATTCTAATTTGTTTTTGGGTACTAGAGAAAGTGGTTTATTGGCCACGACATTGTCTGCTGGTGCACCAATTGTAGATAGTACACCTTCAGGACCACTCAGAAATGCAATCTTTTCTTTTCAAGTTACGCCAAGCTCACTTTGGGCTGTTTTTGGAGGCTATACAGGCGACTACAATCCTTATTCTTATAATGATAGCGGACCTAACTTGTATGGTATTAGCCGGCTCAATACACAAGGTTGGTTGAGTATACCGGCCAATGATGTTTTGGGTGCCAAATCTATCTCGAGAATTGTGATTGATCCTAAAAATGAGAATAAAGTATTTGCAAGCTCTTTTTTTTCAGGCTTGTTGCGCATAGAAAATGAAGTGCCAAATTTATTGTACAATCAAGCCAATTCTGGATTAGAATCGATAGCATTTTTAGGTCCTACATATCTTGATGTTCGGATTAATGGTGCCGCTTTTGACACATCAGGAAATCTTTGGGTGACCAACTCGAGAATCGAAAATGGATTAAAAGTCTTGAGAAGCAATGGCCAATGGCAAAGCTATTCCTTAAAAACTATTGCCGAAAAAAGCATTGATGTCAGTATGGGGAGGATGTTAGTAGATGCTAATAATACCAAATGGATTGCCTCAAATACCGATGGTGTCATTGCTTTTAACGAAGGAAGTACAACACCTTTTAAGAAAATTACATTTGGAACGGACTCTGGCAACCTCCCCACAACAGACGTGAGAGCTCTGGCAATTGATAGCAACAACCAGCTTTGGATTGGTACCGCAAAAGGCCTCCGAGTTTTATCGAGTGTAAATGCTTTTCAGAAGTCGGAGGCGCTTACCACAAAACCCATTATTATTGTGGAGAATGAGGTGGCTCAGGAATTGTTATTTGAGCAGTTCATTAACGCTATTGTGGTTGATGGCGCCAATAATAAATGGGTAGGAACCGCTGATTCTGGAGTTTTTTTATTATCTCCCAATGGGCAACAAACCATATTTCACTTTACTACCAACAATTCGCCATTGCCAAGTAACACTATAAATGATATAGGAATTGACGCAACCTCTGGCGAGGTGTATATTGCTACGACCAAAGGCATGATTTCCTTCAAGGGTATGGCCACAGGAGCTAGCGAGTCATTGAGCGGGGTGTATGTGTATCCCAATCCCGTGCGGCCTGGATTTGAAGGAACGGTTAAAATTGCGGGGCTTTTGGATCGCGCCACTATAAAAATTACTGACATTGAGGGTAATTTAGTTCATGAAGCCATTTCTCAAGGCGGCACCATCGAATGGGATACCAGTGCTTTTGGTAAATACAAAGTAGCGTCAGGGGTGTATATGATTTTTATTGCTGCCGAAGATGGCATCGAAACCAAAGTCAAGAAAGTAATGATTGTGAGATAAATAAAGCCAATTTTTACATTCAAAATCCTCAAATCCAAATCCTTATGTTGGTAAAAACCAAAGCTATTGTTATTTCGACTCTAAAATTTCAAGAAAAAAGTTTGATCGTCAAATGTTTTACCCAATCGCATGGATTAAAATCTTACTTTGTCAGAGACGCTTTTTCAGGCAAAAAAAGTAGTCAAAAAATCGCCTATTTTCAGCCATTGTCGATTCTTGAAATCGAAGCGGTACATAAAAACAAAGGAACTTTAGAACATTTTAAGGAAATCAAAACCGCTATCCCGTTCCAAACGATTCCATTGGATATTGTCAAAAGCACTATGGTTTTATTTCTCTCCGAGGTTTTACACCACGCTATTCATGAAGAAGAAAAAAATGACAATCTGTTTCGGTATTTAGAAGCGGCGCTACAATGGTTAGATACGCACAATGAAACGAGTAATTTTCATTTAATTTTAATGCTCGAAATCACTAAATTTTTAGGTTTCTATCCGGATATTTCTGATCAAGAATTGCCTTTTTTTGAAATGAGCGAAGGTGTTTTTTCGTTGTTCCATGCCGTTAGTTCGTTGTCCGAACATCAATCTGATTTATTCAAAAAGCTAATTGATGTTCGATTTGATTCCAATCAAAAGATATTTCACGTTACCGAACGTCAAATTTTACTCAAAATTTTAATCGATTATTATAGCCTACATTTGGATGGTTTTAAAAAGCCAAAATCGTTAGATGTTTTGAAGGAAATTTTTTCGTGATTTAAAAAAAATTCAGTGTTATTTCCATACCGTTGGTAAAATGCCTTCTTACTGGCTATTTTTTTGACTTCTTTTCTATGTTTTGCTCAAAATAACTTACTTTTGCGCCACGATTAAGAAACGGATACCATGAGTACAAAATTTACTGAATACAAAGGACTTGACTTGCCAAAAGCGGCCTCAGAAGTTCTTGATTTTTGGAAGAACGAAAATATATTTGAAAAGAGTGTTACTACTCGCGAAGGAAACACTCCTTTTGTGTTTTTTGAAGGTCCTCCTTCAGCCAACGGATTACCAGGAATTCACCACGTGATGGCGCGTGCCATTAAAGATATTTTTTGTCGCTATAAAACCCAAAAGGGATTCCAAGTAAAGCGTAAAGCAGGTTGGGACACGCACGGTTTGCCGGTGGAATTGGGTACCGAAAAAGAATTAGGCATCACCAAAGAAGATATTGGCAAAACAATTTCAATAGAGGAATACAACGAAGCGTGTAAAAAAACCGTGATGCGTTATACCGATGTTTGGAACGACCTTACCGAAAAAATGGGCTATTGGGTAGATATGGAAGATCCGTATGTAACGTATAAACCCAAATATATGGAGTCGGTTTGGTGGTTGCTAAAACAAATCTATAACAAAGATTTGATGTACAAAGGCTACACTATTCAGCCGTATTCACCAAAGGCAGGTACAGGTTTGTCTTCTCACGAGGTCAATCAGCCCGGAAGTTATCGTGATGTTACGGATACCACTGTTGTGGCACAATTCAAAGCATTAAACGAAACTTTGCCAAGCTTTCTTCAAGGTTTTGGAGATATTCATATCTTGGCTTGGACGACAACACCTTGGACTTTGCCTTCAAACACAGCTTTGACCGTTGGATCAAAAATCGATTATGTTTTAGTCGAAACTTTCAACCAATATACTTTCCGACCTACCAAAGTAATCTTGGCTAAAAATTTAGTTTCAAAACAATTTTCGAAAGGATTTTTTGCAAGTAGCGAAGCTTCTGATTTTGAAAATTTCAAAGAAGGCGACAAGAAAATTCCATACCAAATTATTACCGAATGCAAAGGAGTTGATTTAGTTGGAATTCGTTACGAACAATTATTGCCTTTTGTGTTGCCGTATCAAAATCCAGAAAATGCCTTCCGTGTAATTGCTGGAGACTTTGTGACTACCGAGGATGGTACCGGAATTGTGCATACTGCGCCTACTTTTGGTGCCGATGATGCCAAAGTAGCCAAAGAAGCTACTCCAGAAGTACCGCCATTATTGGTCTTAGATGAAAATGGAACGGCAGTTCCTTTGGTAGATTTGCAAGGAAAATTCATTCAAGGACTAGGTGAATATTCTGGGAAATACGTTAAAAACGAATATTATAACGACGGAGAAGCCCCTGAACGTTCGGTGGATGTGGAAATCGCTATTCGCTTAAAAGAAGAAAATAAAGCCTTCAAGGTTGAAAAATACGTACACAGTTATCCACATTGCTGGAGAACGGACAAGCCAATTTTGTATTACCCATTAGACTCTTGGTTTATCAAAATTACCGAGGTGAGAGACCGTATGTTCGACCTGAATGACAGCATTAACTGGAAGCCAAAAGCTACTGGTGAAGGTCGTTTCGGAAATTGGTTGAAAAATGCCAACGATTGGAACTTATCGCGTTCTCGTTATTGGGGAATTCCCTTGCCTATCTGGAGAACCGAAGACGGAGCCGAAGAAATGCTTATCGGATCGGTTGAAGAATTATACAATGAAATTGAAAAAGCCGTTGCCGCAGGGGTGCAAGCGAGCAATCCTTTCGCAGGTTTTGAAATTGGTAACATGTCTGAAACTAATTATGATTTGATCGATTTGCATAAAAATGTAGTAGACCAAATTACCTTAGTTTCTGCCTCAGGAAAACCTATGCAACGCGAATCAGATTTGATTGACGTTTGGTTCGACTCAGGCGCAATGCCGTATGCACAATGGCATTATCCATTTGAAAACAAGGAAAAAATTGATCAAAATACCGATTTCCCTGCCGATTTTATTGCAGAAGGTGTTGATCAAACACGTGGGTGGTTTTATACCTTACACGCCATCGGAACTTTAGTTTTTGATCGTGTTGCCTACAAAAATGTGGTGTCAAACGGTTTGGTTTTGGATAAAAATGGTCAAAAAATGTCCAAACGTTTAGGAAATGCAGTAGATCCATTTACCACTTTGGACGAATATGGTCCAGATGCTACACGTTGGTACATGATTTCGAATGCTAATCCCTGGGATAACTTAAAGTTTGATATTGAAGGAATTGCTGAGGTACGTCGTAAATTCTTCGGAACGTTATACAACACCTATTCCTTCTTTGCTTTGTATGCGAATATTGATAAATTTAGCTATGCTGAAGCCGAAGTGCCTTTGGAAGAACGACCTGAAATTGACCAATGGATTATCTCTGAGTTGAATACATTAATCCAAGAGGTGGATGTGTTTTATGCAGAATATGAGCCTACCAGAGCCGCCCGAGCGATTTCTGATTTTGTTCAGGAAAACTTGAGTAACTGGTATGTGCGTTTGTGTCGTCGTCGTTTTTGGAAAGGCGAATACGCTCAAGATAAAATAGCTGCGTATCAAACCCTGTATACTTGTTTGTTGAGCATTGCTAAATTAAGTGCACCTATTGCTCCATTTTTTATGGATAAATTATATAAAGACTTGACTAGGGCAACGGGAACTGAGAATTTTGAGTCGGTTCATTTGGCTCAATTCCCGATTTCAGTTGAAAAGTTTGTTGATAAATCGTTAGAGAGTAAAATGCAGAAGGCGCAAACGATCTCTTCACTGGTTTTATCGCTGCGTAAAAAAGAAATGATCAAAGTACGCCAGCCCTTGCAAAAGGTAATGATTCCGGTGCTTGACGCTACACAAAAGGCGGAAATTGAAGCGATAGCTGACTTGATAAAAGCTGAAGTAAACGTCAAACAAATCGAACTTTTAGACGATGCTTCTGGAGTTTTAGTGAAACAAATTAAGCCTAATTTTAAGGCTTTAGGACCTCGTTTTGGTAAAGAAATGAGCTTGGTAGCCCAGCAAATACAGGCTTTTTCGCCAGAGCAAATCAATAAATTAGACAAAGAAGGCAGCTTGAGTATTGAAATATCAGGAAAAGCTGTACTTTTATGTCTTGAAGACGTAGAAATTTCTTCACAAGATATCGAAGGCTGGTTGGTGGCTAATGCAAACGGAATTACGGTGGCATTGGATATTACCATTTCTGAGGAATTGAAAAAAGAGGGGATTGCTAGGGAATTAGTAAATCGCATTCAGAATATTCGTAAAGATTCAGGATTCGAAGTTACTGATAAAGTGAAGGTGTACGTTCAAAATCATCCTGTTTTACAAGAAGCTATTATGGCGAATGAAAGTTACATTAAGTCAGAAACATTAACCGAATCGCTTGTTTTTACTGAAACGTTAGAAAATGGCATTGCAATTGAATTCGACGACATTACATCTAAAATAACCATAACTAAATAAGTAAATTAACCATCCAACTATTAACCAATCCATTAAATAATTTAGGCTATGATCGAGGAAATGACACGATACTCAGACGCTGATTTGGCAGAGTTCAAACAAATAATCAAAGATAAAATCGAAAAGGCAAAGGCCGATCTTGACTTGATAAAAAGTGCTTACATGAATGATCTTAACAATGGTACTGATGACACCTCGCCAACGTTTAAGGCTTTTGAAGAAGGTAGTGAATCAATGTCAAAGGAAGCGAATTCGCAATTGGCTATTCGTCAAGAAAAATTCTTGCGTGACTTGAAAAACGCACTTTTCCGTGTAGAAAATAAGACCTACGGAATTTGTAGAGTAACAGGAAAACTAATTGGCAAAGAAAGGCTAAAAATTGTACCTCATGCCACCATGAGTATCGAAGCCAAAAATTTGCAGCGATAACCATTTAAGCACCAAAATTTAAATTCCAAATTCCAAGGGCAACTTTTGGAACTTGGAATTTCTTATTTTAAAGTTTGAATTTTTCTTTCGAATTTACCTATTTTTGCCCCATTAAAATTTATAAAATGTCATTACGCAAAGCATATCTCATTGTATTTCTATTATTATTGGTTGACCAAGTGTCGAAAATTTACATCAAAACCAATTTTGTCCTCGGGGAAGAAGTAACGATTTTCAATTGGTTTAAAATACATTTTATAGAAAATGAAGGAATGGCTTGGGGAACCAAAATTCCGGGCGAATATGGTAAATTGTTTTTGACATTGTTTCGCATTTGTGCTGTACCAGGCATCGGCTATTGGTTGTGGGATACGATCCGCAATCATAAAAGTTCGGATTATCTAATCGTTGCCATAGCTTTAATATTCGCGGGTGCCTTGGGTAATTTAATCGATTCTGTTTTTTATGGCGTTATTTTTAATGATAGCTACCAACAATTGGCAGTATTATTTTCCAATGAACCCTATGGTACGTGGTTTCACGGGCAAGTAGTCGACATGTTTTATTTTCCCATTATCAAAGATTATCCGATGCCAGAATGGGTTCCTTTTCTTGGAGGAAGACCTTTTACCTTTTTTAATGCCATCTTCAATGTAGCCGATGTCGCCATTTCTACCGGAGTGGGTATTTTAATTGTTTTTAACAAAAGAGCATTTCCTAAAGAGGAAACGGTATAAATACAAGATTTCAAATTTTTGCAGTACAACAAACCCTTTCATTTTCTTACATTCTGAAAGGGTTTTGTTTGTAAAGTAAATTATCCGAACAATTCTGCGGCCACATCTTCAATTTTGGCTACCAATCGAATTTGAATGGCAGTATTTTTTAGGGCAATTTTATTGTATTTAGAAACGAATATGGTCGAAAATCCTAGTTTTTCTGCTTCTTGTATGCGTTGGTCTACGCGATTCACCGGACGAATTTCTCCTGAGAGTCCGACCTCTCCAGCAAAGCAAAAATCTTTATGCACCGGAATGTCTTCATTTGAGGATAAAATAGCGGCTACCACGGCCAAATCTATCGCAGGGTCATCTACATTGATGCCGCCCGTTATGTTCAAGAAGACATCTTTGGCACCTAGTCGAAAACCCGCTCTTTTTTCTAAAACAGCCAAAATCATATTCAGTCGTTTGGCATTGTAACCTGTGGTGCTGCGTTGTGGCGTTCCGTAGACTGCGGTACTCACTAAGGCTTGTATTTCTATCAACAATGGGCGCATACCTTCTAGCGTGGTGGCAATAGCAGTGCCAGAAAGCTGTTCGTCTTTGTGCGAGATCAATATTTCGGAGGGATTCGAAACTTCGCGTAAGCCGCTGCCTAGCATTTCATATATTCCGATTTCGGCCGTGGACCCAAAACGATTTTTAAGCGACCGTAGAATGCGATAGACATGATTTCTGTCGCCTTCAAATTGCAAGACGGTATCCACCATGTGTTCTAGTATTTTTGGACCCGCGATAGTGCCATCTTTGGTGATGTGACCAATAAGGATAACCGGTATATTGGTTTCTTTGGCAAATTTGATTAATTCGGCGGTGGTTTCTCGAATTTGCGAAATACTTCCAGCGGTTGACTCTATGTAATCGGTATGCAGCGTTTGAATCGAATCGATGATTACAATTTCGGGCTGCATCGCTTCTATTTGTTTGAAGATATTTTGGGTTTTTGTTTCGGTTAAAATATAACAATTGTCGCCATTGGGTGTGATGCGCTCGGCTCGCATTTTGATTTGCTTTTGACTTTCTTCTCCTGAAACATAGAGCGTTTTGTAAGGCAATTTTAAGGAAATTTGCAGCAAAAGCGTACTTTTTCCTATGCCTGGTTCGCCGCCCAATAAAATTAGAGATCCAGGCACTATGCCGCCACCTAGCACTCGGTTCAATTCGGCATCTGTAGTGTCTAGTCGGATTTCTGCGGTGGAATCAATTTCGTTAATTCGCAAAGGACGTGGCGCCTTGCTGCTGGCTACCGATTCTGATTTCCAAGCGACTTTCTCTTGTTTTTGTACAATTTCTTCTGCAATAGTATTCCATTCTTTACAGGAATTACATTGTCCTTGCCATTTGGAGTATTGTGAGCCACAATTTTGACAAAAAAAGGTTGTTTTTACTTTAGCCATTACTTTTTTGGAGCTATTTTACTTAACATTAATTCGTATTTTTCCAACATCATGCCTTTATTTAAACTGCCAATTTCTTGCATTTGAGAAGCATTTTGGTATCGTTTCATGGCTTTTTTGTAGTCTTCTTGTTTTTCAAACATTAGGCCAAGTTCGTATTCAGCAAGCATTGATTTTGGGTAATATTTATCAGCCAAAATGGCCAACTGGTCCAATTCGCTATAGGCTTTGTTTTTTAGAATAGCTGCCTCAATTGCTTTAAAATCATTGATTCTAATGGGTACATCGAGGTGCAATGTTTCTTGTAAAAGCGTGTATTTTTTCTCTAGATAATCTACGTATCCAGCGGGTAGAAGGGCTATTTTATTTGAAAATTCGGTAGAAGTTATCGGTTTGTACGTTTCGAATATCTGGAGCAAAGCAGCTGGAATCGCTTCTAATGCTTGTGAATAATGTCCCGTTCCTTTGAATGATTCGAATTTGTAATGAACCAAAGGATTATTGTTTTGTTTGATGTTTTCATTTAGTATTCTGATGGGTTCGGCTAGTTGTTTTATTTCATCATCACTGGTGGATACGTAATAAAGTATTTGGTCTTTTGTAGCGGCTAATTGCTCTGCAACTCTTTTTTCCATTAGTGGAGCGAGTTCAGGATTCAAAGAAATGTAAGCAGTAAAAATCGGGTGCTCTTTGTACAGGAAAAAATTCAAATATCCGGCCGTGGTGTCCAACCCTGCAATCATCCGGAAGGGAGCCACACGGTATTTCTTTTCTAGGTAGGGCAATAATTCTTGACTAATGAATTCGTAAAAAGCGGCTCCTTTCTCAGAAGGAAGTCCTTGATTATCAAATTCACAATCGTCAGCTCGTTCATCGTTTTTATTTTGATGCAATCCAATAATAATGGTTTCTGGAAAATCGTCCCAATAGCTGCCATACGAAATAGCTCCGAAGAAAGGATCAAACAAAATATCGCCATCTAGCAAGAGAAGAATTGGATATTTTTTTGTCGTGTTTTTTTCGTAGGATGAAGGTAAGCTAATCGTAAGTTCACGTTTTTCGTGGAGCTTTTCAGAGTCAAAGAATTCATTTTTTTTTTGAGCGTAAAAGGATGTTGAAAAGAATAGCAATAAAAGTACTTTTTTCATGATTTTATGGAGTCTGAGTTAGGTTAATGGTAGTTAAAAGTAGAGCAAGTTACTATTTTATTTTAGGGTAGCTATCCCGTATCTAGATTAAAATTTGTAAGTGTAGCCACGAATGCGCGAATTTCTTAGAGCCCGTTGTTTTATAAAAAAGGGATATTCTATCGATTCGTGCTGATCCTTAAAGGATTCTAAAATAAGAAAAATATTCCTAAACAGCAGTATTCATTTCGTGAATTAGTAGCTATCAAAGAGCAGTCGGAGGGTTTGTAATTAGGAAAAAGATACGGTCCACGGGAGGTTCCAAAAAGCAAATAGAGTGTTTTTCGGATCTTTTGATATGCTATTGTGAATGTAAATTTTACGTCAGGGTATTGTCATTTTCGTTAGGAAAAATGATCCATGGTTTGAAGGTTTTGGCTGCTTCAAATTCTAAAGTTGCGTACGAAATGATAATGATAATATCGTCTTTTTGAACTTTTCTAGCGGCAGGGCCATTTAGGGTAATGATTCCTGAGT
>JBOFUD010000260.1:0-2585 GCA_051652385.1 Flavobacterium sp. | reverse complement strand
TTGAAATATCCTTTCATAGCGCCATAGGGTGAGGCTAAAAGGCAACCGGAGCTATAAGTATGTTGTTCTCCGGGTTTTAAAACGGGTTTTTTACCAATTACACCTTCACCATCAACAACCTCGCTGTAATTGAGCGAATCATAAATTTCCCAATGGCGGGAGGTGAGTTGAACCGAATCTTTACTATGGTTTTCTATGGTAATTTGATAACTAAAGGCAAAATGGATCTTATAGTTTTTGAAGTACGTTCCTTCAAAACTAGTTAAAACCGAAATTTTAATCCCCCTTGTTATTTGTGAAACCATAAGTAATCTGTTAAGCCTGAATGTCACAAATTTACAAAAAAAAATATTCAAAATTTTATTTTTAACTTAATTGCTGGCTCCCACAGAATTTGTAGCTACAAAACCGATTACGCGGTCATATCTCTGGGTATTTTCTCTGTAATACACAATTACTTCGTATTCGTTTTCAGTTTGAAAAAAATTTCCATCAATGCTGTTTTCGTAATCTATTTTACCTTTACTATCTGCCACGACATATTGATAATTTGTAAATCCTTGTTTTATTAATACTGCCTTTTCAAATACATTTTTTTTCTCGTTATAGTCCATTTTATACTCAGGTGTGAGGGCATAATTATTGAACATTCCGTTGATGTAAATGTTTTTATCTAAAGCAAAAGCTGGTGCTGATAAACTGAAATACACCCAAGCATAATCTGCTTCTATTTTCTGATTCGTAGCATTGAGATTGCGTACTACAAAATTCCCATCGGCATCTTGAGTAAAGCTGTAAGGAAAATTGGCTCGGGCATCATCTGTAAATAAAAAACTGTTGTAAATACTGCCATTTGAGCTTATCTTAGATACATTATTGGCCGCATTTCTTATTTCTTTATTGTCAAAAAACCGATATTCGTTTCCTCCCCAAAATTGCGTTTCTGCATCGTATTTGTAAATCAAATCGTTGCCCAAAGTATATTGGGGGGCAATATTTTTGATACCCGTATTTAATTGGCGATTTTGTAAGAGCAACACTTTAATATTTTGTAATGGGTTTTGAAAAGTTATATTATCTGAAGTGATGGAAAAATCCAAATTTTGTTTGCTATCTATGGTATTTAAATTGCGACTTCTTTTAATTTGCAAGCGAACCGAAGCCAAATCTTCGTAGACAATAAATTTTCTTGAAAATACGGTTTCTCTGTCTTCATTCAGGATTTTAATGATGTAATTACCGCTAATAATAAGTTGTGTAAATTGATTGGGTATGGTGAGTTGATAATGGGAATACATTTGTAAAGTGTTAAACGAGTTGGTGTAATCAATGATGCGCTGATTATCAAGACCGTTTAAATATTCTTGTTTTGAAATAGTAGAAGGGACCCAATTGTAATCACAGTGTACGATTTCATAATAATAATTGGCTTCATTGCCATACAAATCATCAAAATCCAATTCAAAAGCCTCACCAAGTACAAACACAGGGATAACATTTTGGTTGTCATTGGCAAATGAGATAGTCTTTATTTGGTAAGGAGGAGCTATTTCTTTGAGTGCTTGTTGTGCACTAAGGTTGAAATAAAACAAAGAAAAAATAAATAGTACAGCTATTTTCATTAGGAAATTGCTTTGTTAAATAGTAAATATACAAAATAATGAAACGTAGGGTGCAGGTTTTTTTATGCTAATATAAAATCTAAATTTTCTTCAACATCAGGGCTGATGTGCTGTTCGTCAAGCAACGCATCCGAAAGTAGTTTTTTGTTTTCTTGTAAACGAATGATTTTTTCCTCCACGGTATTTTTAGTGATGAATCGAACCACATTTACTTTGTTCAACTGTCCAATGCGATGGGCGCGACCAATACCTTGCTTTTCGGCAAAGGGATTCCACCAAGGATCTAAAAACAAAACATAAGAAGCTTTGGTAATATTGAGTCCCACGCCACCCGCTTTTAAGGAAATGAAAAACAATTTAGTACCTTCTTGTTCTTGAAATTTCTGCACTTGATAGGCGCGTTCTTTTTGTGGGGTAGCGCCAGTGAGTTCGCAAAAATCAATGTTGTTTTCGATACTCCATTTTTTATAATACTCCAAATTTGATACAAACGAACTGAAGACTATCGTTTTTTGATTGGATTGGACTAAAGTTTCCAAATAACGCGTTACTGCGATATATTTTCCAGAATCCATTTCCGATTTGGCATCGACCATTTTTGGATGATTACTCAATTGTCTCAAACGCATCAACGTATTGATAATATTGATTTTGTCCATGCCAGAACCATCGGTTTTTAAGAGTGCGTTTCTCGCTTTCGACTTTTCTTCTTCGTATAGTTTTTCTTGTTCGGGTTCCATGTCGCAATAGAAAACTTGCTCAGATAACTCGGGTAAGTCTTTTAAAACCTGCTCTTTCGTTCGCCGTAAAATAAAGGGACTGACTAAGGTTTTGAGTTCTGCGAGACTGTTTTCGTCTTGCTTTTTCTCAATTGGGAACTTGTAATGCTCGGCAAAAAAAGCATAACTACCCAAAATATTCGGATTGATAAATTGCATTTGTGACCATAAATCATCCAATGAA
>JBOFUD010000259.1:0-2452 GCA_051652385.1 Flavobacterium sp. | reverse complement strand
AAAACAGCTACGGATGCTTACAATGTGACCATTAAATCGATTGCTGATTCCAAAGGTTTAGCTTTTGTAGAATTGAAAGGTGTAACAGATAAGTTAGCAAGTGGCGGTATCGTTTATAATGGGTACAATACTACTTCTGCCTTTGTTTTTGGAGGTATGTTTTCTTTAGATGGGGTGCATCCAAGTCCAAGAGGGTACGCGATCATTTCTAATTTGTTCGCCGAAGCAATCAATGCTAAATATGGTTCAAATTTCAAGAGTATAAATGTAGGTTTATACAGGGTTTTGTTTCCATCTTCATTATAAAAACCAAATAAAACCATTTTCAAGCAACCCTCAGTGTTTCACTGAGGGTTGCTTTTTTCTATATCGATGTATTAGAAGTGGTGTTTGACCGTAAATGAATCGAAAAATATCGTTTTTTTTGAATAAAAGGTATTGATTATCTATATTAAAAAATATATCTTTGCGCACGGAAAAAAGCATCTGAGAGCATTTATTTTCTGATGGAAAATTTCAAAAACCAAAATAGCTATTTAATAAATACATAAGTAATGTCTAAAGTAATAGGAAAAGTTGCCCAAATCATTGGCCCAGTAGTTGACGTAGTTTTCAACGGTAAGGATGTTGAACTTCCAAAAATTTATGACTCGTTAGAAGTCACTAGAAAAGATGGTACTTTGTTGGTGCTAGAGGTACAATCACACATTGGTGAAAACACAGTTCGTACCATTTCGATGGATTCAACAGATGGTTTGAGCAGAGGTTATGAAGTAGTGGGAACAGGAAATCCAATTCAAATGCCAATTGGTCCAGATGTTTACGGACGTTTATTTAATGTGGTTGGTGATGCCATCGACGGATTGGGCGATTTGCCAAAAACTGGAGAAAGCGGCTTACCTATTCACAGACCAGCGCCAAGATTCGAAGATTTATCTACATCTTCTGAGGTTTTATTTACAGGTATTAAAGTAATCGATTTGATTGAGCCTTATGCAAAAGGGGGGAAAATTGGATTGTTCGGTGGTGCTGGTGTTGGTAAAACAGTATTGATTCAGGAGTTGATTAACAATATTGCAAAAGGTCACGGTGGACTTTCAGTATTCGCAGGAGTAGGTGAAAGAACACGTGAAGGAAATGACTTGCTTCGTGAAATGTTGGAGTCTGGAATTATTAAATATGGTGATGATTTCATGCACTCTATGGAAAATGGAGGGTGGGATTTGTCTAAAGTAGATATGCCAGGAATGAGAGAGTCTAAAGCTACTTTCGTTTTTGGACAAATGAATGAGCCTCCAGGAGCTCGTGCTCGTGTAGCGCTTTCTGGATTATCTATCGCTGAGTATTTCCGTGATGGAGCAGGAACTGATCAAGGAAAAGATGTATTGTTCTTCGTAGATAATATTTTCCGTTTTACACAAGCTGGTTCTGAAGTGTCGGCACTTTTGGGTCGTATGCCCTCTGCAGTAGGATATCAACCAACTTTGGCAACAGAGATGGGTGCGATGCAAGAGCGTATTACTTCTACAAATAAAGGTTCTATTACATCGGTACAAGCGGTTTACGTTCCTGCGGATGATTTAACGGATCCAGCTCCAGCTACTACTTTTGCTCACCTTGATGCAACAACGGTATTGTCTCGTAAAATTGCCGAGTTAGGTATTTATCCTGCGGTAGATCCATTGGACTCTACTTCAAGAATTTTAACGCCGCAAATCTTAGGAAATGATCATTATGATTGTGCACAAAGAGTGAAAGAGATTCTTCAAAAATACAAACAACTGCAAGATATTATCGCAATTTTAGGTATGGAAGAATTATCTGAAGAGGATAAGTTATCTGTTTCTAGAGCGCGTCGTGTACAACGTTTCTTGTCTCAGCCGTTCCACGTAGCGGAACAATTTACTGGTATTCCTGGAGTTTTGGTTGATATTAAAGATACCATCAAAGGATTTAATATGATTATTGATGGTGAATTAGATCACTTGCCAGAATCAGCTTTCAACCTTAAAGGTACTATTGAGCAAGCTATCGAAGCCGGAGAAAAAATGTTAGCAGAAGCATAAACCGTTTATTGTTTGTAGTTTGTTGTTCAACAATAAACCATAAACAACAAACCATAAACAAAAAAAGATGATTTTAGAAATAGTATCCGCAGAAGCAAAGTTATTTACTGGAGAAATAACTTCTATTACCCTTCCGGGAGTAGATGGAAGCTTTCAGATTCTGAATAATCACGCGCCCATTGTTTCATTGCTTAAGCAAGGCACCGTGAAAATTGCTGCCAATAGTTTTGATTTTGTAAGTGGTTATGAATCCAAGTTTAATAAAGTTTCAAATCAGTTGTACACACTGGAAATTACTTCTGGTACGATCGAAATGAAAGATAATAAATTGATTCTTTTAGCAGACTAATAGATGACAATGTAATAAAGCCCAGCAAATTGCTGGG
>JBOFUD010000258.1:0-3026 GCA_051652385.1 Flavobacterium sp. | reverse complement strand
GATTGTATAATTTCTTCTAATGTCATGATGCTTTTTTTTTGCGTTAGGGATGGTAGTGGCATCCTTTGTTGCCGGGGTTCGGCAGCAAAGATACAACGGACAGCCCGACCCTTGTGGGAACGCCCAAATCTATATACTTCAAACTTCGCCTTTGATTACCATGGGGATTCCGGCTACCATAAAGACTACGGTTGCGGCTTTTTGTGCGATGTATTGGTTGGTCCAGCCCTGCAACTCGGTAAATTTACGGCCGATGTGGGTGTCGGCATGCAGCCCCATCCCGATTTCGTTGGACACGATAATTAGGGTGGTATTGGGCTGGTTTGCAAGGGCATCGATCTCTTTTTTGGCCAACGCCAAACACCAATCGATGTCGTTTTGGTGATCTACAAAAAAATTGGTCAGCCACAAGGTTACACAATCGATGACGGCTACTCGATTTTCAAAATCAATTTCGCTCAAGAATTTTTCTTTTTCGATGTTTTCCCAGCGCTCGTCTCGGTCTTTTTGATGTCTGTCGATGCGGTTTTTAAAATCGGCATCCCATTGCCGCGCTGTGGCTACATACATTGGGTGATCCGACTTTTCTTTGGCTAATTTTTCGGCAAAACCGCTTTTTCCAGAACGCTCTCCACCAGTAATTAAATACATCATTTGAGTATGGTTTTTCTTTCCAATAAGCAACAAAGATAGTCTTTGTTGCATTTTTTAGTGTTAAAAATAAACAAGGAATTTTAGATTTTGCGTTACATTTGCAAAGCAATACACTAAATAAGTAGCCTAAGCTGGCATACAACTGAGGAAAATGGAGGCGTAAAATTGACCGCAAATTCGCAACTTATTTTTTCTGTTTACCGTCATCTTACTTTTTGCTCATTGTGTTCAAAAAACATCAAAACCTGCCTGATAAAAGGTATTAAAATTCGTTTATGAAAACTAAAATTACTCTTTTATTTTTGATCAGCTTGTTGCTTTCCGTGAGTTCCTGTGAGAAAAAAGGAAATTCGAAACCCCTTTCTGAAACCACTACAACGAACAGTATTCGCTATGCGAGTGGGCTTTCGATCGACAAAAAAGAGGGCTATTCAGTCGTAACGGTCCGCAATGCATGGCCGGAGGCGAAGCGAAACTTTACTTATATTTTGAAAGAAAAAAATGGCATCGTTCCGGATAGTCTGCAAAAACACCCCATCATTGCTGTTCCTTTGCAAAGCATCGTGGTGACTTCGACCACTATCATCCCATTTTTAGAAATGCTGGGCGTGGAGAAAAAGTTGAAAGGATTTCCGCATACCGATTATATTTCATCCGAAAAAACGCGTCGTTTAATTGATGCTGGACAGGTCAAAAATATGGGTCAAAACGAAAAATTAGACACCGAACAATTGATAGACATGAGTCCCAATTTGATAGTGGTTTTTGGGATTGATAATGCAAACCCAACGATTGATAATTTGCAAAAAAGCGGGTTAAAAGTCCTCATTCAAGCCGATTGGATGGAACAAACGCCCCTAGGAAAAGCCGAATGGATTAAACTGTACGGCGCTTTGTTTGGCAAAGAAAAAGAGGCCGAAGTTTTATTTAATGCCATCGTCAAAAGTTATGAAGAAACGATTGAACTAGCCGCAACCGTCAGTACAAAACCAAGCGTATTGTATGGCTCGATGTACCAAGATCAGTGGTTTGTTCCCAAAGGCGATAGTTGGGTGGCGCAGTTTTTGAAAGATGCCAAAGCGAATTATTTGTGGCGTACCACTAAAGGAAGTGGAAGCTTCTCGTTGCCCTTTGAAAAAGTACTGGAAAAAGCACAAAAAGCAGACTATTGGATAGTTTCAGGTTCTTTTAAAAACATCGCTGACTTGCAAAACAGCAACCCTCATTACGGTCAATTTGAGGCATTAAAAAACAAAAAAGTGTACACTTTTGACACTAAAAAAGGAGCGACAGGCGGCGCCATTTATTATGAATTGGCCGCAAGCCGACCGGATTTGGTTTTAAAAGATTACCTTAAAATCTTCCATCCAGATTTACTTCCTACTTATACGTTTACCTTTGCTGAAAAATTACAATAGTTTGACTCCATCATCTAAAAACAGCCTTCTTTTCGTCACCCTAAGCCTAGGATTACTCCTTTTATTTGTGGCTAATATTTGTTACGGCTCCATCGCTATTCCTGTGAAAGAAGTCCTGAAAAGCTTGCTCGGGCAGCCCACTTCCAAAGAAACTTGGAACTATATTATTCTTCATTATCGGTTGCCCAAAGCCATTACCGCAGTGCTGGTAGGCATGGGACTTTCGATGAGTGGACTATTGATGCAAACCCTTTTTCGCAACCCCATGGCAGGACCTTATGTCTTGGGATTGAGTTCTGGCGCGAGTTTAGGCGTGGCTTTTGTGATTTTAGGAGCCGGATTACTACCCTCTTTTTTGAGTGGTCTTTTGCTTTCGCCTTATGGTATTGTTTTGGCTTCGGTGGTGGGAAGCAGTAGTGTTTTGGTCTTGGTTTTACTTACCGCTAGACGCTTGCGCGACACCATGGCGTTGCTCATCATTGGCCTCATGTTTGGTAGTTTAACCTCGGCTATTGTTGGGACACTCACGTATTTTAGCACAGCAGAGCAATTGCAAAAATTCACCTTCTGGTCGTTGGGTAGCTTAGGAAATTTATCATGGGAATCGTTATGGATTTTGGGGAGTAGCGTAGGCATTGGGATACTACTGAGTGCTTTCAGTATCAAACCGCTAAACGCCTTGCTTTTGGGAGAAAACTACGCCAAAAGTATGGGACTGAACTACCAAAAAACCCGATTGATTATTATTTTGGCCACGAGCATTTTGGCGGGTAGTATTACCGCTTTTGCTGGTCCGATTGCCTTTGTTGGATTAGCCGTTCCTCACATCGCGAAATTGACGTTTCAAACAAGCAATCATCGCATGCTATTTTGGAGCACCTTGCTTTTTGGAGCAAGCATTATGTTGATTTGCGATAGTTGCACACAAGTCCCAGGTACCGAAGTGAGTTTACC
>JBOFUD010000257.1:0-2234 GCA_051652385.1 Flavobacterium sp. | reverse complement strand
TGCATTCAATTCGCATGTTCAACGGATTGAAATCTGTTGTATTCATACCGCGCGATCAACGGATTGAAATAGGTTGCATTTACGCTCCGCGTTCAATGGATTAAAATACGTTGTATTCCTGCTTCGCGACCAACGGATTAAAATCCGTTGCTACACTATGGGTCGTTCCTACGGAACTATTGGGGAAATTGACATTTATAATGGGCAATGGATGAGAATGCGGTGCATTCATGTCGTGTGGACAATAGGTGGAAATACGTTGCATTCATAATAATCATCCAACGGATGGAAATATGTTGCATTCATGATGAACGTCCAACGCATCGAAATCTATTGCATTCAATTCGCACGTTCAACGGATTAAATCCGTTTTATTCATGCTTCGCGACCAACGGATTAAAATCCGTTGCTACACCATGGGTCGTTCCTACGGAACTACATTAAATGATGCCCATCTTTTTCATTAAAAACGTGGCGCTTTTGTTTTGGCAAATACCATCACGCAATTGGTAATCAAAATGCAATTCGTCATTTTTAATTTCGACCTCAAAACATTTGTTGGTCAATGTTTTAGGGTAATCATGGGTAGTCAAACAGACTTCAATATCATGGGTGGCAATGGCTCCAATCGCTTTTTTGGCAATCACTTTTTTGACTACTTCTATCGTTCCGTTTCGCTTGTCGTCGGAATTGGTGCCTCGCAAAATTTCATCTAATAAGACAAAGGCGGGACTTTCGTCCAATCCGTCCATAATTTGCTTAAGTCGCTTAATCTCGGCAAAAAAGTAGGATTCACTATCAGACAAAGAATCCGACAAGCGCATCGATACCAATATTGGCAAAGGATGTACCCTCGCTTTGGTGGCACACACTGGAGCTCCCATTCCGGCCAACACCATATTAACGCCTAAACTTCGCAAAAAAGTACTTTTGCCTGACATGTTGGAGCCGGTTAGAATCAGGAACGACTGAGGTGTAAAAGAGACCGTATTCCCTACTCTAGTTTTAGGATTTAGCAAAGGATGGCTCAGGTTTTCGAATGCAATTTCATGTTGATCGTTCAATGTCGGAAAAGCAAAGTCAGGATTGTTATAGGAAAAATTGGCTAAGCTGTTGAGCATTTCAAATTCGCCAATTACTTGCAGACTTTGCTCCAAATTAGCAGCGTATTTTTTCTTCCAACGTACAATTCCATTTAAAACATGAATGTTGTACAAGAAAAACCCATTGAATATAATAGCCGTCAAGAAATTACTGCTACTGTCCATTTTAGAAAACAGATCGGATAATTGTTTCAATTGAAAACTTACTTGCTGCCTGTCATGGACCAACTGCTGTTGCAATTGAATGGTTTTTGGGGAACTAAAAATCTCCTTTTCAATCTTTACGATGAGTACACTATAATTTGTAACAATTGTATTAATTTCCGAGGAATGTGCCGTTTCAGACAAAATACGTTTCAAAAACAAGCCTGCTACTCCTAAATTGATCATAAACAACAATCCGAAAATTTTAGCTAGAACCAAACTAGAGGTGATTCCGTACCCTATCGCCATTCCCCCCAGAATAACTGGGGAAGCATACCCGAAAAATAGGGCTACTTTTGGCATTGCATCGCTATTAAACACACTCCAACGTAATAATTTGTCATAGATCGCTTTGCTGTCATTTCCAACCTTGGCGGTGGCCAAAAAAGAGTGTCGCCAATCTAGTTTGTCACGCAACTCCCCTATCGCTTCTTGAACTTGCTCAATTTCGCCAGCCGATTTAATTTTTAATAGATGGGAAGCTAAAGTATTTTTTCCCATGAATGTCGCCGTGCGATTGAGACTCTGAAACAAAGACTGGGCACCAAAAATATCCAAATCGTAGGCATAGGGATGCTGGAAATCATGGTATTCGATTCCGTCTTCAAACGGCATGCTTTTACGTTCTAAAAAAGCGATTTCATCAGCATTGACTTCGACCAAGGCTTGGGCTATTTTCTTTTGGTACGATAAACGGGTATGCCAACGCATGAGCATAAAAAAAACCACAAACGCCAATAAACCTGTACTCAGATTGACAAAGCTGCTTGTTTTTTGGTAGCCGTAAACGGCCATAATAACGATAAAAACCATGACTAAACGTGCCAAACTGATGCGATTGTAATGTTGTTGTAGTCCGGCTAGTTGGGCTTGGTATAGGGCTTTTTTTTGTTGGTAGGTTTCCATTTTTAACGCTGTAGTATGAGA
>JBOFUD010000256.1:0-9971 GCA_051652385.1 Flavobacterium sp. | reverse complement strand
TCGGCACGTACCCAAAATTCTCTGGAGTCGTTTCCTTGGAACATCACACGGTCTTTTTGAGATTGATGAAATAAAATCGCTTGACGTTTTAACATCACCTCATCTGGGCTTAGTGGTACCGCCATATCAATTTCGTGAACGTCCCACTCATGCCATGCGCCACGGTACAACCACAACCAACATTCTTTCATGTAAGGTTTGGCTTTGAGGGCTTTCATGGCTGCAAAAATAGCGTTCAAGCACACCTCGTGCGTACCGTGTGGATCGGCTAAATCACCTGCAGCAAATACTTGATGGGGCTTTATTTTGGCAATGATTTCCGCCACGATATCAATATCGACTTGCCCTAATGGATTTTTCTTTACTTGACCTGTTTCGTAGAAAGGAAGGTCTAAAAAGTGAACATTCTCGTCTTTTAATCCAATATAGCGCACGGCAGCATGCGACTCTCTGCGTCGAATTAATCCTTTTAGTTTACGAACCTCCATCGAATCGATTTGGTTGTCGCTTTTGTTTTTCAAAAAGTCGATTACCGCTTGGAAATTGATTTTACTGCTATCTTCTCCCACAAAATCGTTACACACTTCGGCAAATTTCAGGGCCTCATCATCGGTTACTGCAATGTTTCCAGAGGTTTGGTACACAACATGTACCTCATGTCCTTGTTTGATCAGCTTGGCAAAAGTTCCGCCCATCGAAATCACATCATCATCTGGGTGTGGGCTAAAAAGAATGACACGCTTTTTGGCGGGATTCGCGCGCTCTGGACGGTTGGTATCATCGGCATTGGGTTTTCCTGCTGGCCATCCCGTAATGGTATGTTGCAACACATTGAACATGTTGATGTTCAAATCGTAGGATGAACCCTCTTGCGCCAACAAATCAGACATTCCGTTGTTGTTGTAATCTCTGTCGGTCAATTTCAGAATCGATTGTTTGGTTTGTTGACACAGCCAAACAATGGCTTTGCTTTTCAATTCTTGCGTCCAAATACACTCACCCACTAACCATGGCGTTTCAAAACGCGTTAACGAGGACGCTGCCGATTGGTCTAAAACAAAGGTTGCGTTGGGATGATTTTGCAAAAAAGTCGCCGGTATTTCAGAACTGATATCCCCTTGAATGGTTCTTTTAATTATCTCGGCTTTGTTTTGTCCCCAAGCCAACAATACGATGCGTTTGGAGCGCATAATGGTTGAAACCCCCATCGTTACCGCACGTTTGGGTACATTATTGATGCCGTTAAAATCAGAAGAAGCATCCACTCGCGTGATATGATCTAAAGTAATGATGCGCGTTCCTGAGTTAATATGAGAACCCGGCTCGTTGAACCCTACGTGACCGGTACGCCCAATTCCTAACAATTGAAAATCGAGTCCTCCTGCTTTTTTGATTGTCATTTCGTAATCAATACAGTATTGATTTAACTCCTCGATGGCCACCGTTCCGTCTGGAACATGCACATTATCCGGATGAATATCGATATGATTGAATAAATGTTGGTGCATGAAGTAATGATAGCTTTGCTTGCTCTCTTTGTTCATTGGGTAGTACTCATCTAAATTGAAGGTGATGACATTTTTAAAACTCAATCCCTCCTCTTTGTGTAAACGTACCAATTCTTCATACACTTTTATTGGAGAAGACCCTGTGGCCAATCCTAAAATACAGTTTTCATTTGTTTCCTGTTTGCTTCTTATTAGTGTTGCTATCTCGTCGGCCACAATTTTGGAGGCTTCCACTGAATTGTTGAAGATTTCGTTGTGGATCTTTTCAAAGCGTGTTTCTTCGAATTTTCCTGCACTTTTGTAGCTAATGTCCGGTTTTATCTCTAAAGTGTTTTTCATTGTAATTTATTTAAAATTCTATTTTTTTATTTTTTACTAAAAATCTTATAGTATTAATCTTTCTATTAATTCGCTATTTTCAGACGATCTGTTTCTTTTTTGTAGGCGTTTTTGGCGCAGTAAAAAAGGTGTTTTTTCAAATCCAATTCAAATGTAAGCGTATTATTTTAGGTAAAAAAATAAAAAAAACAAACGGTAAGAGTTCCTATACCAACGACATTATTTAATCAATAATGTGTGATTGTATTATTTTGAATATTGATAAATTAAATTTTTAACTAAAAATTAGCCTTTACCCTTATTGTTTTAACTCTTGCCTTTTCTGGGTTTAGAAAACAAAATTCTTTATTTTGTTCTAAAAATTGCAATTGATATAAAAATGGAATAAATGACTTTTACCTCATTTATTCCATTTTAAAAAAATATTAAAAGTTAGCGCCTGTAGTATCCCACCACAATCTAGTTCCTCCAGTATCTGGTCCGCCTAATTTGGCAACACCAGTAGCTACACCGCCTGCATTACCATCTTTTTCAGATTGCACGAAGTTAACTCTGCGCACACCTAAGGCAGAAGAAATTTTACCACCACTCGTGTTTTTAAGTACCGGTAACAATTTTGGATACCCCGTTCTTCTGTATTCTGACCAAGCTTCTTGTCCTTCTGGGAAACCTGCAATCCATTTTTGAGTGATAATTTTTTGCAATTTCACTTCATTAGTTGCTGCAGCCTCCCAAGCAATAGTAACCTTGTTTAAGGCGGCTCCATTATTTGCAGGGAATTTTGGGTCTACATAATCTTTGGCTGTTTTAGCATTATCAGCCATATAAGTAGCTACTCCAGACACACCATGTTGCGCAAAAGAGTTTGTGATACCTAATTCGTACAAACTTTGAGCCGTTCCGCCCATGTTCCAACCTCTCAAGGCACCTTCTGCTCTTAATAAATATACTTCAGCCGTTGTCATTAATACAATTTCTTTAGAATTCACAATGGGTCCAATTTCAGAAAAATCAACGTGATCCGCTTTGGCAGCAATATCAATTCCGGTTCTTACCCCTTTGAATTGTCCCGGAAATTGAGCAGCTGTTTTAAAATAAACAGCCAGTCTTGGGTCTTCATACCCTCCCATAATTGACTCCATATCAGCAGACATTCTAACATCACCCCAAGCGCCACTGATGGTAGCAATTGGATTGTTGAAGTTTGGAGAAACCACTTTAAAAATATCATCATTGGTTGTCATCACACCCAATTTATGAGCGATTGCTTTCTCTGCTTCCGCTTTAGCTAACGTTGGATTTTTCTTAACAATACGCATTGCTAAACGCAAACGCAAGGAGTTCGCAAATTTTACCCATTTCGCATAGTCCCCTTTGTAAGCAGTTAAATCGGTTGAAGTAAAAGTGGAAGCTTCTTTCGCATCCACTCTTTTAGTCAATTCAGCAACCGCAAAATCCAATTCTTTGAACATTAAATTATACACCTCTTCTTGAGAATCATAATCAATGGTCTTGGCAGTAGTTCCAAATTTTGAATATACGATTGGACCATAGGTATCGGTAATTCTGTGCATCCCTTCTACTTTCAATAGTAAAGCTAAAGCATAAAACTGATCGTATTTCCCTTTGGCTTTTTGTTCCACTGCATAGGCATTGTACATTACATCCCCATAGGCAGCACCCCAAGCAAAACCGTTCCAACCGTCTACTAAGTCATAGGTAGTGTTGTTCGTTCCCCCTCTAAAGGCTGTTCCAGTAGCCATGTAGCCTGACCAAATATCACCTTGAAGCCCTTGTTGCACTTGGTATTTCCATTCGGGTGTCAACACAATAATATTGTTGAACATAGGAGCAAATGCACCTTTAATATTATTAAAATCTTGTTCGTACTGCGATTCGGTAAGCCCTGTTGGGTTGGTATTAATTTCTTCAAAATTGCTTGTACACCCTACTGCAGCGAGTAAGGAAACACAAATTGCCGTTTTTTTAATTGTATTTATATTCATGTTTTTTATATTAGAAAGTTACGTTTAAGTTAAGACCGATACTTCTTGTAGATGGCATTCCATAAACATCAACACCTTGCAGACCTTCACCAGTACTTAACGATATGTTTGGATCAAAAGGAGCCGGTTTGTAGATAAATCCTAAGTTTCTAGCAATTAAAGATAAACTAGCCGACTGAAGGAACGGTAATTTTTTTGTGTTAAAGGTGTACCCAACAGCGATTTCTCTTAAACATATGTTGGTAGCATCGTATACATACTCTCCTGTTGCTCCTGCTCTACCTCCAATTTGACTGTAATACGTTTGCGCATTCATTTTACCAACAAATGGAGAACCATCAGGATACACCGCATTAATAGCGACACCACCGTCATTTCTTGCATCACCTGTTGCTTTAGAAACTCCAAATTCATCATTTGTTGCTTGCGTCAAACTCATTACTTCTCCACCAAATCTTGCATCAATTAACACATTAGTAAAGAACGAACCGATCTTAAATGCATTTGAAAAACCGATCATAAAGTCAGGATTTGAGTTTCCTACTTCTTCGAAACCTGTTTTTTGAATACTTGCCGGTTTTAGTGTTTTACCATCCGCTTCAAATTCTTTGGCATTCAAGAGAATTCTGCCTTGTGCATCTCTTTTAACGTTTACTCCTTCGATAACTCCAAAAGGTCTACCTTGCTGTAAAACGTATCTGTAGTTATTTACTCCAGCCTCTGTCAAAATTACTTTTCCGCCCAATTCAGCAGGAATTTCTTCTACTTTATTGTTGTTTTCAGAGTAATTCACAGTGGTATCCCAAGAAAACTTATCGCTTTTAATAATTTTTGCCGTTACCACCGCTTCAAAACCTTTATTAGAAATACTTCCCGCATTGATTCCGTAATATTTAACCCCTTGTGCATTGGTTGGCGGTGCTAATACTTGTAGGTATTGATCTTTTGTATCCGAGCTATAGTAGGACAATTCAAACCCTAATCGATTATCAAACATTCTCCATTCTGTACCAATTTCAATCTCTGATTTTAATTCCGGACGCAAAGACGTTCCCGGTTGCGGCGCCACAGTAGCTGGTTTATTACCTTCTGCAGTAAATCCATACGTTGGAGAGGTTACGAAAGGAAAAATATCATTACCTACTTGTGCATAAGTTGCACGCACTTTACCGTAATTAATGAAATCTGGCATTTTTACCATTTCACTAAGAATAGCCGTTACCCCAACAGATGGATAGAAAAATCCTGTATTTTCAGTATTGGCTAACGTTGAAGACCAGTCATTTCTTGCTGCAAGATCTAGATACAACATCTCTTTATAGCCAAAGGTCGTCGCTGCAAAAACGGATTGTACTTCTTTTCTAGAATCAATTGTTTGTAGGTTCAATGCATTGTTTACAAAGTTACCCAATGTAAACCAGTTGGCTATTTGCAACCCTCCACCGATTCCTGAATCTAATGTCGTTCTTTTGTTTGCCAAAGTATTGGTGATACTAGATCCAACGTTTGCATTAAAAGTAAAATCATCATTGAATTTGGTATTGATTGTAGCAATTAAATCTGCATAACGTTGTGTACTCAAGTTATTGATATCAATGTAACGTCCATTAATATGTGATAATGTGCCTTGCGTTGTCGCATAAATTTCTTTTGTAAATCCACTTTCGATGCGGTTGTAGCTATATCTAGAAGCTATGGATAACCAATCGGTTGCTTTGTAATCAACCGCTAAGTTTCCGTTAAAAAATTGATTCGTATCCACTGATTTATTTCTATTAATACCCCAATAAGGATTTTGCATGATATCACGATTGGTCATCCAATTTTGAACATACATGTTTCTAGTCGGATTAAATACTTCATAATTAGTTTCGTACGATTTAAAATCATTCCCTCTTGGCATTAAATACACGCCAGTTAATGGATTGAAATAAAAACCACTTACCGGTCTATTGTCAACTGTGCGAGTAGTATAGTTTGCATTTGCTGCAATTGTTACTCTGTCAAATATTTTTCCTGACTGACGGAAGCCAAAATTATTTTGTTTCAATCCGTTACCAGGAATAATTCCTGAAGCTGATGTATTAGCGTACGATAAAGACGTAGAAGCTACCTCTGAGGCTGTTGTAAAATTCAATGATGAAATTTGCGTACTTCCCGTTTCAAAAAACCCTTTAACATGATCGCTTACCTTTTGCTTAGCACCCCAAGATTCTTCACCACCAGCGACAGCAGCATAATCTGTTTGAAATTTAGGTAAAAAAGCTGCAGATTCGAAGGTAGTTACAGTGGATGCTTTTAGCAACGATTTCCCCTGTTTCGCTTTCTTAGAAGACAACAATACTACACCATTGGCTCCTTGAGAACCATACAATACAGAAGCAGCAGCTCCTTTAAGCACTGTCATCCCCTCATAATCATCAGGATTGATCAATGAAACTACATCACCACCATCGCGGTTTCCACCTGCTGTATCTCCAAAAGCATTGTTTGGTTGTCCAGAAGTACCATTAAACAATGGGATACCATCGATTACGTACAACGGTTGGTTATTGCTAACTGAGGAGTTCCCACGAATCACTACTTTGGTAGATCCTCCGGTACCACCGGCGCTTCTTGTAACCGCTACACCCGCAATTTTACCTGCCACAGTATTAATAATGTTCGCATCTTTCACCCTTGTAAACTCCTCCCCTTTCAGCTCTTGAGCTGCATATGTCAGCGACTTTTTTGTTTTCTTAATTCCCAGTGATGTTACAACTACTTCGGTTAAGGCTGTTGTTGCTTCACTTTTTAAAATCACTCTTAGGGTTTCATCATCTCCAACCACAACTGATTTTGTTTCATACCCTAAGTAAGATACCACAATGGTTTTTCCCACACTTACAGGAATTACAAAACTTCCATCAAAATCAGTCGATGTCCCGATAGACTCGCCACGTACTTGTACATTCGCTGATGGTATTGGTGCACCACTGCCGTCAACTACCGTTCCTTTGATTTTTTTTACTTGCGCAACTGCCAATTGCGAGGTAAAGATCATCATAACGATTACTAAAATTTTTTTCATTTTTTTAAATGTATTTGTTAGTTATGGTGTAAATCTATTCTTAAGGTTTTGTTAAAAAAAATAAATTATACCAACCGTTCTTTTTTTTAAACCAACAACATTATTTAATCAATAATGTGTTGCACGAAATCGATTTCTTGACTAAAAATTCACACGTATCTGCCGCTGAAATTATTTTTTGGTCACAAAATGTCTGTTTATCGTAACAAAATCGCTATTGTTGCAAAAAAACTACTAAAGCAATAGCAACGATGAGTAAACTTAAAGACATGAAATTTGATGTGAAAATTCAAAATCACTTTTGGTTTTGGGGCATTTATTTTTTGCTGAATTTCTTGCGTTGGGGCGCCTATTTTAATGATTATAGCTATTCTTTCCAATCCAATTTGATCGAATTTTCACTGCACATTCCTCTGGTCTATTTCAATTTATTTGTTTTGGTGCCGCGCTTGGTTTTACAATCAAAATATTATCAATATGGACTCGCCCTTCTGCTCTCGCTATGGTTTGTGTACATAGCAAAAACGGCACTGACCTATTTTCTTATCTCCAAAAACATTTGGCCCGAAGCCAATCGCGATTATCACCCTTTTGAAGTGAATCACATCCTAGCGGTATGTATTGGCGAATTGTATGTTTTGGCCATGGCTTCTTCGGTTTATTTAACGCTGACTTGGTTGAAAGAAAGAGAGCGCAATAGACTGCTCCGAGAAAATCAGTATAAAATCAAATTGAAGTATTTGAAAACACAAATTCAACCGCACTTTTTTTTCAATACACTCAACAATCTGTATGCGCTCTCACTGGAAGCTTCGGAAAAAGTGCCCAATGTCATTTTGAAGCTCTCCAAATTGATGGAGTATGTGCTTTATGATATCGAAGGCACCAAATTTGTTCCCTTGATCAAAGAATTAGAATACATTCAAAACTATATCGAAATTGAAAAATTACGGTTTGAAAATGTGGAAGTTGCGTTTGATTTAGATTCAGATATGGAGCATATCACCGTCCCGCCCCTTTTGCTAATTTCGATGATTGAAAACGCCTTTAAACATGGAGGTATTCACAATAAAGACTTAAAAATTAAAATCAATTTCAAAATCATCGATAAAAACAGGCTTCATTTTGAAATAATAAATAATTTTGTACATTCACAAATTGAAAGTTCCAAAAATGGCATTGGGCTTAGCAATACCAAAAAAAGACTGAAGTTGTTGTTTAAAAACAACTATCAATTACACCACCAAATCAAGTTTAATTTCTATATAATTCGATTACAAATCCCCATACATAATGAAGATTAAGTGCGTACTGATTGATGATGAACCCTTAGCGTTAAAAGTTTTATTAAACTATTTTCAGAACTTTCCTGAATTTGAAATTGTGAAAACTTTTTCAAATGCCCTTGAAGCGTTGGATTATTTGAACAATCATAGTATTGATGCTCTTTTTTTGGACATTAACATGCCTTTAATGTCTGGATTTGAACTGATTCATTTGTACAACAACAAAGCCAATACGAAGATTATCATTACTACTGCCTTCAGAGAATTTGCCGCAGAAAGTTACGATCTGGATGTTTTAGATTATTTGGTCAAACCCATTCCCTTGCCTCGATTTATCAAGTGTCTTTCTAAAGTCACCGGTGAATTTCAAAACAGAACTGCTTTCAAACAAGACACGCATCGTTTGGAGCCTCATATTTTCATCAAGGTCGACAAAAAGATGGTGAAAATAAACATTGACGAGATCCTTTTTATTGAAGGGATGAAAGAATATATCAAAGTGGTTACTACTGAAAAAACCTATATTACCCATAAATCGCTTTCCTCGCTCACTGAAGAACTTCCGGAGGAGCGTTTCATGCGCATTCATAAATCCTATTCTATTGCGATTGACAAAGTCAAAACTATTGAAGGAAATCGCATTCAAATCGCCTCCTATACCCTACCGATCGGGAGGAATTTTAGCAAGGATGTAAAAAGCAAAATACTCGAGTAGCGCATTTTTTTTTGGCCACAGCTTGTCACAGTTTAAAAAAGTGGTTAGTACTATAGTCTTGTGCGGGGTTTTTGGCCACAGATTTCACGGATTGTCACGGATTAAAAAAAAGTGGAGGCCTTTTAAGAAAGTGCGGGTTTTTTTGCCACAGATTACACAGATTGTCACAGCTTAAAAAATTCTGGGTGCATTTTTTTAGACACAGATTGCACAGATTAACACGGATTAAAAAAAGTGGAGGGCATTTTAGGATAGTGCGGGGTTTTTGGCCACAGATTACACAGATTGTCACGGATTAAAAAATTCGGGGTGTTTTTTTTTGGCCACAAATTACACAGATTGTCACAGCTTAAAAAATTCTGGGTGCATTTTTTTAGACACAGATTTCACAGATTAACACGGATTAAAAAAAGTGGAGGGCATTTTAGGATAGTGCGGGGTTTTTGGCCACAGATTACACAGATTGTCACAGATTGTCACAGATTAAAAAATTCGGGGTGTTTTTTTTTGGCCACAGATTGAGCAGATTGTCACAGCTTAAAAAATTCTGGGTACATTTTTTTAGACACAGATTGCACAGATTAACACAGATTCCTAAAGTTAAAATGTTTTACGACTGTGCGTTTTTTTCAGATACAGATTATACCCCTTAAAAAAGTGTGAGTACTTTGGCTTTTGAGTATTTTGGCTACGGATTATACAATGTTGGATGCCCTTTGACTTCAAGGGAAGGGATAAAAATAAATAGTTTCAGCTGTCCGATGCCTGCCTACTTCCTAAAAGCAAGACAAACCCGAATCATCCCAACGATTGGGAGCAACGTAGTGCTCTTTCTACTTTTTAAGTGCTTTTAACCCAGATTCCGCATTAGAAATCTACTACAACTGAATTACTTCACCGTTTTTAAATTTTTTAGCGGAGTTCAGTGAATGGATTTCTTCTTCAAAACCAAGAACTTTTTTCACGAGTGTTTATTTTTAGTGGAGTTCAAGATACGCTTCGCTTGGTTCTCCTATTTTTAAATTCAAAATACAAAAGTATTATCTC
>JBOFUD010000255.1:0-2787 GCA_051652385.1 Flavobacterium sp. | reverse complement strand
ATCAAAACCATAGATCCCGTGATTGCTTTTTTGCAAGGGAAGAATCCCACTTTGGCGTTGCAAATTTGTCAGGAAGATTATTTGCCCGAAGCGTCTCGTTTTGCGCAATTGGAGGAATTGGACTGGGCCTTTGGAACGATGGGAACACAAGACAAAGCCAAGCATTTAGCCACTTTGTACCTCGAGGATATTTCGGATTTTATAGTCGAATGTGTGGATGAAAACTTTGGTTTTAGTCGCTATGCCGAGCGTTTGGGTCGAAGCGCCAATTCATTCGACGAATTATACGACGTTTTGCAACAAGAACCTACTTATATTGATGGTATTTTATTGTCTATTTTGGAAGAAAAAATAGCCAGAATTCAGCCTGATTTATTGCTGATTTCTGTGCCTTTTCCCGGGAATTTGTACAGCGCTTTTCGTTCGGCGCAATGGGTGAAAAAGCACTATCCGAATATCAAAATTGCTATGGGAGGTGGTTTTCCCAATACCGAATTACGTTCGCTTTCGGATGCGAGGGTGTTTGAGTTTTTCGATTTTATTACTTTAGATGACGGAGAACTTCCCGTTGATTTACTAATTTCTAATATTCAAAATCCAAATTCCAATGAGTTTAAGCGAACTTATCTGCTAGAAGAAGGTAAAGTCGTTTACAAAAACAATTCCACTAGACCCGATTATAAGCAATCGCAAGTAGGGACTCCAGATTATTCTGATTTGCTGTTAGATCACTATATTTCAGTGATCGAAGTGGTGAATCCGATGCATCGGATGTGGAGCGATGGTCGATGGAACAAGTTGACTATGGCGCATGGCTGTTACTGGGGCAAATGTACTTTTTGTGATATTTCTTTAGATTATATCAAAATTTACGAGCCGATTGCTGCCAATTTGTTGTGCGATCGTATGGAGGAAATGATGGTGCAAACCGGGCAAAATGGCTTTCATTTTGTAGATGAAGCGGCGCCACCGGCTTTGATGCGCGCCTTAGCTCTTGAAATTTTACGACGTAAATTATCGGTTACTTGGTGGACCAACATACGGTTCGAGAAAAGTTTTTCGGCCGATTTGTGTCGGTTACTCAAGGCTTCGGGTTGTATAGCAGTTTCGGGTGGTTTGGAAGTAGCTTCCGATCGTTTATTGAAATTAATCGACAAAGGAGTAACGGTTGAGCAAGTAGCCAAAGTAACCCGCAATTTTACCGAAACTGGGATTATGGTGCATGCCTATTTGATGTATGGTTATCCCACCCAAACGGTGCAGGAAACCATAGACAGTCTCGAAATGGTGCGTCAATTGTTTGAAGCGGGCGTATTGCAATCCGGTTTTTGGCATCAGTTTGCCATGACGGCGCATAGTCCGGTAGGCATGGCTCCTGAGCAGTACGGGGCTATAATTGAAACTAATGAAAAAGGTACTTTCGCCAATAATGATATTAATTTCAAGGACAAAACAGGCATCAATCATGAGCAATTTAGTTTTGGTTTAAAGAAATCCTTGTTCAATTTTATGCACGGTATTTGTTTTGATTTTGAACTTCAAGAATGGTTCGATTTTAAAATTCCAAAAACCAAAATTCATCCAGATTTTATTTTTAATGCCCTTCAAGAAGAAGAAAATTTCACCACAAAACCTACCGCCAAAGTAGTCTGGTTAGGAGGAAAACCGACGGTGGAATATTTCACTAAATCCAAAAAAGGAAATTCTTGGGAACTTGCTAAATTGACCTTTCACGATAAAAAAGAAAGTTTTACCATTCAAACTAGTAGAGACGAAGGAGAGTGGTTGCTTCGTATTTTAGAAGCTCTCTCGATTTCTAAACCCAAAGTATTATCTTTTCAGGAAATTAAAGCAGATTTCGAGAGTGAAATGGTTGACTTTGAGTTGTTTTGGACTTCTAAGTCAATGCGTGCTTTGTATTCCTTCGGTTTGCTTATTTTGTAATTTTTACCGGTATTTTGTTGTATTCATTTCTTTAAGAGTGAATTTTTACGAGTATTTTGCTTTATTTTCATTTCCCACATGTTTATAGAAATCGTTTGAAACAAGATCACGAAAACGATTTCATTGCGTATATTTACTACTATAAAAACTTCCAACATGAGTAGTACTTATCAATTAAAAGTAAATGATACGTTTTGTTTTGACGTTGATACCACCCACATGAATCCATTAGATGTTGTGTCTGTAGCAGCTGATTATTTTCATATTTTGGAGGATAATAAGCGGTATCAAGCCAAAATTATTTCTGCTAATTTTCTTAAAAAAGAGTATATTATTGAGGTCAATAGTTCGTTGTATACCGTTGCGATTGCTGATGCGTTGGATCTTTTAATCAAAGAGATGGGGTTTGATAGCCTTACGGCCCAGCAAGTGAACGCCATCAATGCTCCTATGCCGGGTTTGATTTTAGAAATTAACGTGGTAGTTGGTCAATCTGTTCAAGAAAATGAGAATTTGATCATTTTAGGAGCTATGAAAATGGAAAATAGTTTTCAGTCTCCCAAAAATGGAGTAATTAAATCGATTGCTGTTGCTGTAGGCGATGCCGTGGATAAAGGACAATTGTTGGTGGAATTTGAATAGAGAATAAAGAGTACAGAGAATAGAATATAGAGCTTAGAAAATGTGTTTTTTCGATTTGAATGTTTTCTTTAATAGAAATATCAAGGCTTTTTGCTCTTTGTTCTTTATTCTATTTTCTTTCTTCTAAAAAAAAATAATCATATGAAAAAAATACTAGTTGCCAATAGAGGAGAAATCGCTATTCGTGTGATGAAAACGGCA
>JBOFUD010000254.1:0-3837 GCA_051652385.1 Flavobacterium sp. | reverse complement strand
ATCTGGAGTAGCCGGCTTGACTTTTGCCCTAAAAATGGCCACTCGCTTTCCGGAAAAGAAAATAACCATTGTTACCAAATCGAATGCCGAAGAATCCAATACTAAATACGCACAGGGCGGCATAGCGATTGTTACAAACCAATTAGAAGATTCCTACGAAAAACACATTCAAGATACCTTGATCTGTGGCGATGGATTGTGTAATGAAAAAGTAGTTCGAAAAGTAATCACCGAAGGCCCCAAACGATTACAAGAACTCATTAATTGGGGAGCCCAATTTGATAAAAATGCACAAGGCACGTTCGACTTGGGTAAAGAAGGAGGGCATTCACAAAATCGTGTGGTGCATCACAAAGACCAAACGGGTTACGAAATTGAGCGCGCGGTTTTAGAACAAGTGTATCTACAAGAAAACATAAGCGTGCTCGATCATCATTTTGCCATTGACTTAATCGAAGAAAACAATACTTGTTTAGGAGTACGCGTATTGAATCAAAAGAACAAAAACACATTCGACTGTTATGCGCAGTACACCCTTTTGGCTACTGGCGGAATTGGAAATACTTACGGGCATACCACCAACCCAATTATAGCAACAGGCGATGGAATTGCCATGGCGTATCGCATACAAGCCGAAATTAAAGAGATGGAATTTATTCAATTTCATCCTACCGCCTTATCTCATAATGTTTTGGGCACTCAGTTTTTAATTTCTGAGGCTGTAAGAGGCTTTGGTGCCTATTTGAAAACTAAAAAAGGGCATCGTTTTATGGCAGATTATGATGAAAGACTAGAATTAGCCTCTCGTGATATCATCTCGCAAAGCATTGAATTAGAATTAAAAAAATCGGGAGAACCTTGTGTTTACCTCGACTGTACACACCTTGATCTTACCACTTTTACTGCTCACTTTCCGATGATTTACCAACATTGCAAAACCATTGGAATTGATATTACCAAAGATTGGATTCCGGTGGCTCCTGCACAACATTATTTATGTGGTGGAATTGTAGTAGATGCCAACGGAAAAACTTCTATCCAGCACCTTTTTGCTTGTGGCGAATGTTCTAGAACAGGCTTACACGGCGCAAACAGATTAGCCTCAAACTCCCTTTTGGAAGCTTTAGTATTTTCGAATACCATTTTTGATTACCTCTCCAATTTAGAAGAAGAAGAAATCATTACACCCAAAACAGCCTCCAAAACAGGCATACCAAAAGATCGTTTACCACTAATAACCCACTCGGTTTTGAGTCAAATGAAAAGTGAGCTACAATTGTTAATGCGCAGTCATGCCGGAATTGTAAGAAACAATTACGATCTACAAAAAGCCAAAAACCAATTAACCATTTGGATGAAAGAACTTTCGGAGCTAGAAGGCAATTACCAGGTCAATACTGCTTTTTACGAATTAAAAAACATGCTTACTATTGGGATTTTAATAGTGCAACATTCCTTGCTTCGAGAAGAAAACAAAGGTGGTTTTTTCAAAATAAACGCAGGCCAACGTTAAAAATTTGTTAGCATTAAACCTTTTCATTTTTTCAATATCTAACCAATATCAATCTTTAAAAAGAAAACAAAAATGAAAAAAGTAATAATGCTTGCGGTACTTTTAATCGGTTTAAACGGTATGGCCCAACAAAGAAACGAAAGACCCAATCGCGATCAAATAGAAAAAATGACGCCGGAACAACGTCAGGAAAAACAGTTAAAAAGACTAACTAGCGATTTGAATTTGAATGCCAAACAACAAGAAGAAGTTAAAAAGTTAATGGCCGAACAAAATTCAAAAATGAGCGATTTAAGAGCCAAAAAAGAGGTTGCAAAAAACGAACAATTATTAGCCAATTCGAAAGAAAGAAAAGAAATGGCCGAAAAAATGAAAGTCGAAAAAGAAGCGAATGACGCAAAAATGAAAGCAATATTGACCAAAGATCAATACACCAAATGGGAGAATAACAGAGCCATGCAACAAGAAAAAATGATGGAAAGAAGAGGAGAAAGAAATAGAAATAAGTAAAACAAAAAGGGAGTTTCAACAGTAAGAAACTCCCTTTTTTTTAGTTTTAAAAAGTCTTCGACACTTTATCAATAGCTTGAATGGTGAAATCTAAATCTTCATAGGAAAGTGCATCGGTAATAAACCAAGTTTCATAAGCCGATGGAGCGATGTAAATACCTTCGTTCAACAAGCCATGAAAGAATTTTTTGAAAGTTACATTATCGCCTTTGGCAGCCGATTGAAAATCGACTACGGGCGCTGCATCAAAATGAACCGAAATCATAGAACCGATTCGATTTGTGGTAAAAACAACTCCATTAGCTGAAAGCACTTTACGAATTCCTGCTTCTAAATAAGCGGTTTTTTCCTCTAATCGTTTAAAAACTTCTCTATCTCCGTTTAGGGCTTCCAACATGGCCAATCCTGCAGCCATCGCCAACGGATTCCCTGATAAAGTTCCGGCCTGATACACAGGACCTAGTGGCGCTAAGTAATTCATTATTTCTTCACGAGCAGCAAAAGCGCCCACTGGCAATCCGCCACCAATTACTTTTCCAAAACAAACGATGTCCGCTTGAATGCCTAATAACTCCTGAACACCACCTGCTGCCAAACGAAAACCGGTCATTACCTCATCAAAAATCAATAGAATTCCGTTAGCCGAACACAACTCACGTAAACCTTCTAAGAATCCGTTTTGAGGCGGCACACAGCCCATATTTCCCGCTACGGGCTCTACAATTATGGCGGCAATTTCATTAGGGTTTGCGGCAATCACAGCAGCAACATTTTGTACATCATTAAATCGAGCTAGCAACGTATCTTTAGCGGTTCCCTCGGTTACACCTGGACTATTGGGTACTCCAAAAGTGCTTAATCCACTGCCGGCCGCAATTAAAAACGAATCAGAATGACCGTGGTAGCAACCCGCGAATTTAATAATTTTATCTCTTTTGGTAAAGCCACGCGCCAAACGAATGGCACTCATACAAGCTTCGGTACCTGAATTGACAAAACGAATTTTATCGACATTGGGCACCATCGAAACCGCCAAAGCAGCAATTTTGGTTTCCAATTCCGTCGGCATTCCAAAGGAAGTACCTAATTTAGCGCGCTCAGTTACCGCAGTAACTACGGGCTCATAAGCGTGTCCCAAAATCATGGGTCCCCAAGAATTAATGTAATCAATCAATCGGTTGCCATCTTCGTCATACAAATAAGCCCCTTGGGCTCTTTTTACAAAAATCGGGGTGCCGCCCACTGCTTTAAAGGCTCGTACAGGAGAATTTACGCCTCCAGGAATTACTTTTTCGGCTTCAGCAAAAAGCTGACTGCTTCTTTGATAGTTCATACTATTTTAGACTTTTTATATTATTATATTTTTTAAATTAACTACTGACAACCGACAACGGAAAACAGATAACGGAAAAATTACTTCACTATCAATTTTTGTCCAATCGAAATCGAGTTATCTCTTAAATTATTTTTACGTTGTATATCCTCAACCAAAAGATTGAATTTTTTTGAAATCGAATACAGCGTATCACCTTTTTGTACTTCATACAAAGCACCATTTACTGAAGTTATAGTAGCATCGACACTATTTTGACTTTCCTCTATGGTATATCTTTTCCCTAAAACTTTGTTGTCGTATTGATGCAAATTGTAACGTTCGATGTACGAAATTAACTTATTGGGATATTGTGGATCAGTAGCATAACCTGCAGCACGAAGTCCTTTGGCCCACGCTTCATAATCTCCCTTACGGAGCGAGAACAAAGCCGCATATCTTTTTTTGCTGGTCAAAAACAAAGCATGGTCTTTATAGGAGC
>JBOFUD010000253.1:0-4470 GCA_051652385.1 Flavobacterium sp. | reverse complement strand
GATTGGCGGCACCAAACAAAAGAAAACCAAAACAGGACAATATGCCACTGGTGAAGAAGTTTTATCGTATTTAGCAGCTGAGCATCAAATTGTTCGAGATATTCTGGAATGGCGTCAAATGGTAAAACTACAGAGTACTTATATCGACGCATTACCAAATCAAGTAGATAAAAAAACGGGGAGAGTACATACAGATTATATGCAAACCGTGGCTGCAACGGGTCGTTTGAGCTCTACAAATCCCAACCTACAAAACATTCCGATACGAACAGAAAAAGGAAAATTGATCAGAAAAGCATTTGTTGCTCGCAATGAAAATTACACGCTCCTTTCTGCGGATTATTCTCAGATAGAATTGCGCATTATCGCTGCTTTGTGTGGTGAAGAAAATATGATTAAAGCCTTTCAAAATAAGGAAGATATTCATAAAAGTACCGCTGCCAAAGTGTTCAATATTCCATTGGAAGAGGTAACCAAAGAACAACGTAGCCATGCTAAAACGGTAAATTTTGGAATTATTTATGGCGTTTCGGCTTTTGGATTGAGCAATCAAACTAATTTATCCAGGAAAGAAAGTGCTGATTTGATTGAAGCCTATTACAAAACCTATCCAAGATTAAAATCATTCATACAAGAACAAGTTGATTTTGCTAGAGAAAATGGCTATGTAGAAACGATTTCCGGTAGAAGGCGCTATTTAAAAGATATTAATTCAGCCAATGCAATTGTTCGTGGGGGAGCAGAACGAAATGCCGTCAATGCGCCCATACAAGGTTCTGCGGCTGATATTATCAAAATTGCGATGATCAATATTCATAAAAAACTAACTTCTGAAAACTGGCAATCTAAAATGTTATTGCAAGTACATGACGAACTCGTATTTGATGTTCATAATGCTGAACTCGAAAAGATACAACCGATGATACAACACGAAATGGAAAACGCCTTCAAAATGGCCGTCCCGCTTGATGTTGAAATCGGATTGGGTAAAAATTGGTTAGAAGCACATTAAACAACAAAGGCTCGCAAATTTTGCGAGCCTTTGTTTTAATAGGTCAAAAAGTTTAGTTCTCTCTGGTAGATTCTCGTTCTTTTAGCTTTGTTTTAATGACTTTGGTTTGATAAGGCAAATGTTCTTCTTTTGATTCTAAACGTTCTATTAGCAACTGAGCAGCCACTTCTCCAATTTCTACACCATGCTGGCTAACCGTAGTTAAACTTGGTGATAAACGTCTAGAAGCTAAAATTCCATCAGCAAAACCTATTATGCACAGATCTTCTGGAATGCGAAGGCCTTTTTTTAATCCAAATTTTAAGGCTGCAACAGACTCGTCTTCAGCAAGAGCAAAAACTCCATCAATGGTATTGTTATCATAAAGTTGTGCTACTTTTGCATTCAAACCCTCATTAGTATCTGATTTTAAGATTAAATTATCATTGATCGATATTCCGTTGTTGCGTAAAGCTTGTTTGTAGCCCTCAAGACGCAATTTGCCTATGCTTAAATTATCAATAGTAGAAATTAGAGCAATGTTTTTACATCCTAGTTCGATAAGATGTTGGGTGGAATCCATTGCAGAGTCAAAATCATTGACGATAACTTTGTCGCAATCCAGCTCATCGGAGGTTCGATCAAATAAAACGATGGGAGTGCCTTCGTTAATGATTTCTTTGAAATGATTGTATTCATGTTTTTTTTGTGCCTCTTCTGAAATGGATAAAACAAAACCATCAATAGTTCCGTTGCTCAGCATTTCTAGCGTGTGTGCTTCTTTGTCAAGAGATTCATTCGAAATACACATGATAACGTTGTACCCTTTTTTATCGGCCACTTTTTCGATGCCACTAAAAACTTTAGCAAAAAATGAGTTTAGGATGTTGGGTATGATTACGCCAATGGTTTTGGTTTTTCTATTTTTTAGATTGAGACCAATTACGTTGGGCTTATAATTTTTTAATTTAGCATATTCTTTAATCCGAATCTTCGTTTGTTCACTTATCTCAGGGCTATCATTCAGGGCTTTAGAAACTGTAGAAACAGAGACATTTAGTTCCTTTGCGATTTGTTTTAGAGTTGCTTTGGCTTTCATAGAATTGACAATAATTAAAAAAAAAGATTTTAAACGTAAGATACTGCAAAAATATCAATTATCTGCATAAATGGCGAAGATAATCACAATATTTAATGTTTCTGTAACAGAATTGATGTGTTTTTTTTGTAAAAATAAAATTTTCAATTAGTTTACCAACGGAGTCTTTTGTTAAAAGTTAAAGTTGTCTGAATGGAAGCTTAGTAATAGATAATTGATAATCAATAAGAAACCAAGATGAAAATAATCATTTAAGGTATTTGTATTTAAAATAATTAATTGTACTTTTGCACTCCCTTTATTGGGAATGGAATGTTTAATTAAAATTTATTATTGTGAACGCATTAAGCTACAAGACAATTTCAGCAACAAAAGCCAATTCTACAAAAGAATGGATTGTTGTAGATGCTGACGGTCATAACTTAGGACGTCTTGCTTCAAAAGTCGCTATGATCTTGAGAGGAAAGTACAAGCCAAGTTATACACCACACGTGGACTGTGGAGATAACGTAATTGTTATCAACTCAGAAAAAATCAACCTTACAGGGAAAAAAATGGATGACAAAATTTACATGCGTCATACAGGTTACCCAGGAGGACAAAGAACTTTAACTGCCAAAGTATTACAATCTAAAAACCCTGCGTTATTAGTTGAAAAAGCAGTAAAAGGGATGTTACCTAAAAACAAATTAGGAGCAGAACTTTTCAGAAATTTAAATGTTGTTGTAGGATCTGAGCACAAACAAGGCGCTCAAAAACCTAGAACTGTTAACCTAAACGATCTTAAGTAATGGGAGTTATTCACAAAATCGGTCGAAGAAAAACCGCTGTTGCACGTATTTATGTTTCGGAAGGAACAGGAGTAATCACTGTAAACAAAAAAGAATTCGCAACTTACTTTCCAACTGCTACTTTACAATACAAAGTAATGCAACCAATGTCTATGACAGAAAATGCAACTAACTTTGACGTAAAAGTAAACGTTTATGGAGGTGGTGTAACTGGACAAGCTGAAGCTGTAAGGATGGCAATCGCTCGCGCAATGTGCGAAGTAAATGCTGAAAACAGAGGAGTATTGAAACCAGAAGGTTTATTAACAAGAGATCCAAGAATGGTTGAACGTAAGAAATTCGGTCAGAAGAAAGCTCGTAAGAGATTCCAATTCTCTAAACGTTAATATTGCCTGTCTTGTTCGATGTGAGCAAGACTTAATAGGATTATTTTTTCAATTAAAAACAATGTTGTTGTTGCTCGTCGAGGCGAGAATTAGTTTAGCATCTAAATGAAGTCCAAAGCCAAAAGCCAAAAGCTACAAGCCTAAGAAACATTGCTATATTCAACAGAACGTAAACTAGTACAAAAATGTCAAACAAAGTAGAAGTAAAAGAATTACTAGAAGCAGGTGTTCATTTTGGACACATGACTAGAAAATGGGATCCAAATATGGCTCCTTACATTTATATGGAGCGTAATGGAATCCACATTATCAATCTATATAAAACTGCAGCAAAAATCGAAGAGGCTAACGAAGCTTTGAAAAAAATTGCTGCATCAGGTAGAAAAATATTATTTGTTGCTACCAAAAAACAAGCCAAAGACATCGTAGCTGAAAAAGCAAAAGCTGCAAATATGCCTTATATCACTGAAAGATGGCCTGGTGGAATGCTAACTAACTTTGTAACTATCCGTAAAGCTGTTAAAAAAATGGCTACTATTGATAAAATGAAGAAAGATGGTACATTCATGACTCTTTCCAAAAAAGAGCGTTTGCAAGTTGATCGTCTTCGTGCTAAATTAGAGAAAAACTTAGGTTCAATCGCAGATATGTCAAGATTGCCTGCGGCATTGTTCGTAGTTGATATTAAAGCAGAACACATCGCAATAAAAGAAGCTCAAAAATTAAACATTCCAGTTTTTGCAATGGTTGATACTAACTCTGATCCACGTGAAGTAGATTATGTTATCCCTGCAAATGATGATGCTTCTAAATCAATTGATAAAATTTTATCTTTAGTTTCTGCTGCTGTAATCGAAGGCCTTTCTGACAGAGGTGCTGAGAAAGAAGTAGAAGCTGCTCCTGCTACCGAAGCAGTAGCTCCTGAAGCTCCAGTAACTGAAGAATAAATTCATTTTAAATTCCAAATTTTAAATTCCAAGTTCCCATTTCAGATATTTAACGATCTGTTAAAGTTGGAATTTGGGATTTGAAGATTGGAATTTTTACTTTTAACATTAAAAAATAGTATATTATGGCAACAATTACTGCTGCAGACGTAAACAAATTAAGAACAATCACTGGTGCAGGTATGATGGACTGCAAAAAAGCCTTGGTTGAAGCAGAAGGAGATTTCGATTTAGCAATTGAAAACTTACGTAAAAA
>JBOFUD010000252.1:0-2678 GCA_051652385.1 Flavobacterium sp. | reverse complement strand
AAAGGAAAAACAATCGTTACCAAAAATTTTCCATTATTAGCCAGAGAAAGTAACAGCGCCAATAGAGAAAGTTTTTCAAACAAAGACGTCCTATTATTAATCATGCCCGATCGTTTTGCAAATGGAAATACCAAAAACGACAACATGCCAGGTAGCATAGAAAAAGCCAACCGCTCAGACGAAAGCGGAAGACATGGCGGTGATATTCAAGGAATCATTAACAATCTCGATTACATTCAATCCCTCGGGTACACCCAAATTTGGAATACGCCATTGGTCGAAAACAACATGCCAAATTATTCGTATCATGGTTATGCGGCCACCGATTTTTATAAAATTGATCCTCGTTATGGTACCAATGACGATTTTAAAAGACTAGTTATCGAAGCCAAAAAAAGAAATATCGGTTTAATTTGGGATGTGGTGTTGAACCATTGTGGATCGGAGTATTACTTTATCAAAGATATGCCCATGAAAGATTGGGTAAATTTTCCAGATACCAAAGCAAGAACCAACCATATTAAATCGACTCTTTTGGATCCTTACGCAACTGAACAAGACAAAAAAGGATATACCGATGGTTGGTTTGATGGACACATGCCCGACTTAAATCAAAGAAATCCTTTGATGGCAAGTTTTTTGACACAAAATACCATTTGGTGGATTGAGTATGCAGGACTTTCAGGCTTTAGAGAAGATACTTTTTCGTATGCCGATAAAGATTTCTTGGCCAAATGGACCAAAACCATCTTAGAAGAATATCCTAATTTTAATATAGTAGGGGAAGAAATGACCCATGTTACCGAAATTGCAGCCTATTGGCAAAAAGACAAAATCAATGTAGATGGATACCAATGCAGTTTGCCTTCATTGATGGATTTTGCCTTAACCGACAATTTAGTAAAATCATTAACGACCAAAAATGAATGGGAATCGACTTGGAAAGAAGTTTACAAAAGTATGGGACAAGATTACCAATTTCCAAACCCAGATAATTTGTTGATTTTCCCAGACAATCACGACATGGATCGTATTTATTCGCGATTGAATAAAAACCTAGACCACTGGAAATTGGCCATGACGTTGTACGCCACCATGCGCGGTATTCCACAAGTCTATTATGGAACAGAATTATTATTTACGCAGGAAAAAATGGGTAATGATGGACAACGAAGAGCCGATTTTTATGGAGGTTGGGAAGGCGATGCTAAAAATGCTGTTTCAGGAAAAGGAATGACTCCCGAGGAATTGGAAGCGCAAAAATTCTTCAAATACCTTTTCAATTGGAGAAAAACCGCTACAACTATTCATAATGGGAAATTCAAACATTATGCTCCCGAAAAAAATGATGTATATGTTTATTTTAGATATACTGATTCTCAAAAAATCATGGTGATTTTGAATAAAAATGATAAAAAAATCACACTTGACATGAAAACGTATCAAGATATGATTCCGGACAGTTTTGCAGCGAAAGAAGTGATTACTGGAAGAGAAATAACCGTAAACGGAAGCCTAGAAATTGCTCCAAAAACAGCGATGATTCTTGAAATTAAATAGTAAAAATGAAATATTCTATCACATATAACGAAAATCCTACAACCTCCCTTTCTTCTGGAAAGGGGCTGGGGATACGTTTAAAAAGTTTAGATTTTTATCTATGTTTAATTTTTTCATGGATGTTTATTCCCTTCGCAATGGCACAGCTAAGTGTAACTTCGGGAACCGTACAACGTTTTGAAAATTTCAAATCACAACTAATTGATGCTAGAAACGTAGAGGTTTGGTTGCCCGATGGCTATTCTGAGAAAGAAAAATACGCCGTCTTGTATATGCATGACGGCCAAGCCTTGTATGATGCTCAAAGCACTTGGAATAAACAAGCTTGGGAAATTGATGAAATGGCTGGGAAATTAATTGGAGAAGGAAAAACCCAAAAATTCATCGTGGTAGGGATTTGGAATAACGGTCCGAAACGCCACCCAGAATATTTTCCTCAGAAACCTTTTGAACGTTTAACTCAAATTCAAAAAGATACCATTACGGCTCAATTGAAAAAGGCAGGGAGAACCAAAGAAGCTTTCCAACCCTATTCCGATTTGTACTTGAAATTTTTGGTAACCGAATTAAAACCATTTATCGACAAAACGTTCTCGACTAAAAAAGATCAAAAAAACACTTTTGTAGCGGGTTCTAGTATGGGCGGACTTATTTCTATGTATGCTATTTGCGAATACCCAAAAGTTTTTGGGGGTGCCGCTTGCTTATCTACCCATTGGCCAGGCGTTTTTTCGACAAACAACAATCCGATTCCGAATGCCTTTGTAGCATATCTTAAAAAGAATCTTCCTGATCCTAAAAATCATAAAATATACTTTGATTATGGTGACCAAACTCTAGATGCATTGTACCCTCCTTTGCAGCAAAAAATAGATGGGGTAATGCAAAAAAAAGGATATTCTTCAACAAACTGGACGACCAAATTTTTTCCTGGCGAAAATCATTCCGAGCAGGCTTGGGCTAAACGACTAGATATTCCGTTATTGTTTTTATTAAAGAAATAAATGTATGATGATAAAAATTACAGGCCTACTATCCCTTTTTTGCAGTTTCGGTTTTGCGCAAACTGGCTCGCTAACTGTTACGACTACCGGAATTAAAAACAATACTGGCAAACT
>JBOFUD010000251.1:0-7492 GCA_051652385.1 Flavobacterium sp. | reverse complement strand
GCCGAAAAAATCAAATCTATTGAGCACGTAAAAGACGCCGATGTAGAAATTACTTTCGACCCACCATGGAGCAAAGATTTAATGAGTGAAGAAGCTAAACTTGAATTAGGAATGCTTTAATTAAAAAGTGATCAGTGTTCAGTCTTTAGTGCTCATATATAATTGATTATTAAAGACTGACCACTGAAAACTAAGTTAAAAAAATGGAAGAAATAGTAAATAAAGTAACTAATAGTATACTAAAAGTCTTCGATTTGGAAGATTATTATCCCAGTGGAGTTCGGACACAAATCGATGTTTCCCAATGGCTTGTGGATGGTTTTTTATTAAAAGAAAAAGACTTTAGAGAAGCCTTAAAAAATCAGGATTGGTCCCAATACCAAGACCATTTCGTCGCGGTGCATTGCAGTACCGATGCTATTATTCCGGCTTGGGCACTTATTTTAGTGAGCTCCCATCTTATCCCTTTTACAAAAAAGGTGGTTCTAGGCACGATAAACGATTTAAATACGGCTTTGTATCAGGATATTCTAAATCAATTAGATTATTCCCAATATCAAGATCATCCTTTAATCATCAAAGGATGCTCCAAAAAACCAGTGCCAGAGAGTGCTTACATTGTAGCCATTCAAAAACTGCAACCTTTTGCTTCGAGTATTATGTATGGCGAGGCTTGTTCTGCGGTGCCTTTATTCAAAAGAGCAAAAACTTAATTTTTTTTAGAAATTCTTATAACAGGTACTTTTTGGATGCAAAGTCGCACTATCCACCACGCTCAAGTGATAGCGATTTCTTGAAACGATCTTTTGTATCTCCTTATACAACGAGGTACAATAAGATTTGATTCCTACCGGGGTTGGGGAGTCACAACATTCCTTTTTGTTATAACTTCTAGGCGTTTATAACAATTTATTTTTCAGCACTTTAATGGTTTTTACTATATTTGATTGAGAAACACAAAGTCAAACGAAATGAGAGCCATTATAATTTCCTTTATTTTCCTTTATTCCATCGCCGACGCAGGGGCACAGAGCACTGAAAAGCAGTTACTCAAAAACACCGAAGCTGTAGTTAAGAACATTAACGATACTTTACCAAATGGTTGGCGTAAAAAAGGAAATATTTCTTTCTTATTTAGTCAGTCCAATTTTAATAATTGGATAGCGGGCGGCGAAAACAACTTATCAGGTAATTTAGGAGTCAATTATGACTTTAATTACAAGAAAGACAAACTAACTTGGGATAACAAAATTATCGCCTCTTATGGCCTATTGCAAACCAAAAATTCTGATTTTGAGAAAAAAACAGACGACCGTCTTGAGTTTAATTCTACGCTGGGGGAACAAGCATTTGGCAATTGGTATTACTCCTTGTTTGTAAATTTTAGAACACAATTTACTAGAGGTTTCTTTTATGATAAAGATGCTAATGGGGCCGAAAGACGGACCGAAAACACCAGCTTTTTATCACCAGGTTACCTCACTTTTGGCCCCGGTCTATTTTGGAAAAAAACAGATAATTTACGTTTTAACTTCGCTCCCCTCACCTCGAAAATGACTTTTGTAGATGATTTTTATACCGATCAGCCAGGTTATGTTGATGGTTCTTATTTTGGAGTTGATGCCAACAAAAGAATGCGCTATGAATTAGGTTTTTATGCCTCGGGCTATTATAAATTTAACCTCATGACCAATGTTTCGGCCGAAAACACTTTAAATCTTTACTCCAATTATTTAGAAGATCCACAAAATGTAGACATCGATTATTCTTTAGCTATCGTAATGAAAATCAACAGAGTTTTATCTGCTAATTTCAATTTTCAGGCTATTTATGACGACAATGCTTTTCAAGGGTTTCAAACCCGTCAGGTGTTTGGTTTAGGTGTTAATTATGGATTTTAGGTCAAATTTTGTCCTCGTGTAAATGATGAATAATTTCTGCAATTAATCCTGTCCATCCGGTTTGATGATTGGCCCCTAATCCTTTGCCGGTATCACCATCAAAATATTCAAAAAACAAATAATTTTTATTGAAATTTGGATCGGTTTGAAATTTTTCATACGGTCCATACATAGGAATATGCTTGTTTTCATTAGGTAAAAATAAGGAAAGTAGTCGATGGGCAACACCGTCTGCAGCCTCTTTGATATTCATCATTTTTCCAGAATTCGTAGGAAATTCAACTTTATATTCATTGCCGTAATACTTACAAAATTTATCAAGCGCATCTAAAATTAAAAAATTCATTGGAAACCAAATGGGGCCTCGCCAATTCGAATTTCCACCAAACATGGAGCCTGTTGCTTCGGCAGGTGTATAATCTACTTGTACTGTTTGACCTTCGTATGAGAATTTGTACGGATGATCTTTGTGAAATTTCGATAAGGATCGAACACCATAATCTGATAAAAATTCGTTTTCATCAAACATTCGTTTCATAATCATTTTCATTCTGTGACCTCTAAGAATCGATAGCAATTTGCTTTCGCCCTTACCCGGATTGTACCAACTGGAGACTAAATTGGCCAAATCAGGTCTATTGGTAATAACCCATTCCACACGTCGCTTAAAGTTCGGTAATTTGTCTAGTAAATCTGGAGTCAGCACCTCTACAGCAAAAAGTGGAATTAAGCCGACCATAGAGCGGATTTTCATTAACTCGGCCTCTCCGTTATCTTTGTGGAGCATGTCATAATAAAATTGGTCATCCTCGTCCCAAAGGTTTACTTTGTCTTCTCCCATGGCTTGCATGGCTCCGGCTATATGCAAAAAATGTTCAAAAAACTTGGAGGCCATATCTTGGTACACCGGATTTTCAATTGCAATTTCGCATGCAATTCGCAGCATGTTTAGGCTATACATGGCCATCCATCCCGTTCCATCAGCTTGTTCCAAGTGCCCACCAGTAGGCAAAGCTGCCGATCGATCAAAAACTCCAATGTTGTCCATTCCTAAAAATCCACCGCCAAAAATATTGTTTCCTCCCTCGTCTTTTAGGTTAACCCACCATGTAAAATTGAGTAAAAGTTTATGAAAAATGCGCTCCAAAAAAGCTCGATCTCCTTTGCCACCATTCATTTCTTTGTCGATTTCATACACTTTCCAAGTCGCCCAAGCATGCACGGGCGGATTCACATCTGAAAAAGACCATTCGTAAGCAGGAATTTGTCCATTAGGGTGCATATAATATTCTCTCAAGATCACCGCCAGTTGTCGTTTTGCAAAATCAGGGTCAAGTCGCGCCAGGGGTAAGGTATGAAATGCCAAGTCCCAGGCTGCAAACCAAGGATATTCCCATTTATCAGGCATGGAAAGAATATTGGCTGTGTACAAATGTTTCCAAGCATTATTTCTTCCTTTCCTTCTGTTGATATCCGGCACAGGCATTGACGGATCTCCTTTTATCCATTCATAAACATTGTAGTAGTACCATTGTTTTGTCCAAAGCATCCCGGCATAGGCTTGGCGTTGTAACGATTTTAGATGTTGATCTGTAATATTTTTTTGGAGGGTTTCATAAAACAAATCAGCCTCTTTTAGACGTTGAGCATAGATTGCCTCAAAATCTGTAAATGGAGCTTCTGGACCTTGATCGGCATATCGTAACCGAATTTCTTTCTTTCCGGTTTCCGAAATAACGTGTTCATATTTTTTGGTAAAACGTAGTCGAATGACTTTTTTACCCTTGGCAGGGATTATTTGTTCGTATTTTGCAGCAGCCTTAGTTCCAGTTTTATCTGGATTTACGCTATCTTTTTTATGGTTGATGATGTAGTCGTTTATGCCATCTTTAACATATTTTGTTAAATTATCTGAATGGTGCAGCCGTTTAAAATTGGTTTCATTATCACAAAACAAAAGGTCATCCGCATTTTCTGCAAACAAAGTGTAATGGCCGATTACAGGATGATTTACTTCTATATACGCTGTTTCATTTCCGTTTAATGAAGGTTTAAGTTCGAAATCATTATATCCCCAGCACCATGTATTCCGGAACCAAATGGTAGGTAATACAGTAATTGGTGCGGGTAATGTACTTTGATTTTCAACCGTAATTTGAATCAGGATATCTTGCTGATCGGCTTTGATATATTCTATGGTAATGTCAAAGTACGCATCATCGTCAAAAATACCCGTATCCAAAAGTTCATATTCGGGTTGCGTACGGTTGCGTTTTTTAGATTCTTTAACTAGTTTTTCGTACGGAAATGCGGCTTGAGGGTATTTATAAAGCATTTTTTGATAGGAATGCGTTGGGGTGGCATCTTGGTAGTAGTAGAGCTCTTTAACATCCTCCCCATGATTAGATTCGTTTCCGGTGAGTCCAAAAAAACGTTCTTTGAGTATTTTGTCGTTGTGATTCCAGAATGCTAGCGCGAAACATACATGTTGTTTGTTATCTGATATGCCGCCAATACCTTCCTCTCCCCAGCGATAGGTTTTAGAGCGTGCCATGTCGTGCGTTATGCTATTCCATGCATCTCCATTGGCTGAATAATCTTCTCTAACAGTGCCCCACTGCCTATCGGTGAGGTAAGGACCCCATTTTTTCCAGCCCTTATTATCTTTTCTATCGAGTAATCGGGTTTTTTCTGCGTCTTTGTCTTCCATAACTCCTTATTTGTTCCTGTAATTGATAGAAATACACTTAAAAAACGAGTAATTTGCTTGCAAAAAATAATAGTCAATGTTTTCAATTAGTAATTATTTTATGCAGTAAACATCCTATTTGCTAAGTTAGCACTTTTTTTTAATGAGGCGATGTTTAATTATCGGTGAATTGACAACAATAAACTTTTACTAAATTATGATGATAAAGCCCCTAAACTTTGCGAACTTTGTCAATCTGAAAAATTAACAATGGCAAAGATATTAACAGGAGTACAGAGTACAGGAACTCCACATTTAGGCAATTTATTGGGTGCAATTATTCCCGCAATTGCTTTATCGAATGATCCAAAAAACGAGTCATTCCTTTTTATCGCCGATTTGCATTCGATTACGCAAATCAAAAATGGCGAAACCTTACGAAAAAACACCTACAGTACCGCTGCTGCATGGCTAGCGTGTGGGTTAGACGTAAATAGAGTGATTTTTTATCGCCAATCCGATGTGCCACAAACGGCAGAATTATCTTGGTATTTGAGTTGTTTTTTCCCGTTTCAACGGTTGACTTTGGCACATTCTTTCAAAGATAAATCCGATCGTTTAGACGATGTCAATGCAGGATTGTTTTCGTATCCGATGTTGATGGCAGCCGATATTTTATTGTACGATGCCGAATTTGTTCCCGTGGGCAAAGATCAGTTGCAACATCTTGAAATTAGTAGAGATGTAGCTTCTCGTTTCAATCATCAAATGGGTGAAACTTTTGTGTTACCTGAAGCCAAAATTCAAGAAGATATCATGTTGATTCCGGGTACTAATGGGGGTAAAATGAGTAAATCGGCCAATAATACCATCAATATTTTCTTGGATGACAAAGCGTTACGCAAGCAAATTATGAGTATCGAAACCGACAGTACCCCATTAGAAGAACCCAAAAATACCGAAACCTGCAATGCTTTTGCTATCTATAAATTACTTGCCACTGAGGCACAAACCGCAACCATGAGAGCCAATTATTTGGGCGGAAATTATGGTTACGGGCACGCCAAACAAGCCTTGTTTGAACTGATTGTAGAAAAATTCAAAACCGAAAGAGAACGCTATAATTACTACATCAATAATCTTGAAGAGGTTGATGCATTACTGAAGCAAGGTGCCGTAAAAGCTGCTGTAATTGCCAATGGTGTTTTGGATCGCGTTCGTTTAAAATTAGGTTTCGAGTCATTGCAGTAAGCTTAGTTTCAAAGCATACTTTATCAAAGGAATATTCAATTTTGGGTATTCCTTTTTTCTTTTTAATACTTTTCAAAATTATTTTGTTGTTTTTAGACCCTTTTTTGCACCCAAAAGAACTACTACAAAGCAATCTTTATGGGTGAATATAAAGTCATTATGCTTTTTTACTGACCGAATTCATAGTAATTCAGTCAACATACTGACTGAATTTACATTAATTCAGTCAGTGTACTGACTGAATTAACGTTTTTTGATTATATTTACATCTAAATTTTAAAAATTTTAGGCGATGGATTTTTTAGAAAGAGGGATTGATACCGTGTTTGCCAAAAAAGTGTTACCCAATAAAGTATTGCTATTATTGGGCGCAAGACGTGTGGGTAAAACCGCCTTCATCAAAAATTATCTTGCTACCCTACCAAATTCAGCTTATTTGCAATTGAATGGAGAAGATGTTCAGGATGCCAATTTGTTGAAAGAACGTTCGGTAAGCAATTACAGCCGTCTTTTGGCGAATACGAAATTATTAGTTATTGACGAAGCTCAAAATATTCCAGACATTGGTTTGATTCTCAAATTAATGGTAGACACTATTGAGGGGATCAAAATAATTGCCACTGGATCCTCGGTTTTTGATTTGTCCAACAAATTAGGTGAACCTTTGGTGGGAAGAAAAAACACGATTTATTTATTTCCGTTAGCTCAGATGGAATTTTCAAAATATGAAAATCATAAGGAAACCACTCAAAAACTGGAAGAGCGATTGCTTTTTGGATCCTATCCCGAACTGGAACAATATCTTGATTGGAACGACAAAATTGACTATTTGAAAGAAATACTCAATTCGTATTTATTGAAAGATATTTTGGTTTATGAAGGCATCAAGCAATCGAACAAAATTCTAGATTTATTAAAGTTAATCGCATTTCAAGTAGGGCAAGAGGTTTCTTTGCAAGAATTAGCCAGACAATTGGGCATTTCTAAAAACACCGTCGAAAGGTATTTAGACTTGCTTTCTAAAGTGTTTGTGATTTATAAAGTGCCTGGTTTTAGTAGAAATTTGCGAAAAGAAATTACCAAATCCAATAGATGGTATTTTTACGATAACGGAATTCGTAACGCTATAATAGCAAATTTTAGTCGATTAGAAGCTAGAACCGACGTAGGCGCATTATGGGAAAATTATTTGGCTTCGGAACGGGTAAAACATCAAAATTATACCCAAAAAACAAGCGAAAATTACTTTTGGCGTACGTATGACCAACAAGAATTGGATTGGCTCGAAGAAGAAAACGGCAAGCTTCGAGGTTACGAATTCAAATGGAACGAAAACAGGAAAGCAAAAATCCCCACGGCTTTTTCAAAAGCTTATCCCGAAGCTAGTTTTGAAGTGATTAACAAGCAGAATTATTTGGATTTTATTCTTTAATACGATAAAAATAAACCAGCAAAATTTGCACAAAAACAATTGACCAAAACTTCAAAAGATAGCTGGTTTTACTCGTTTTATGTCTAAAAAAAAGCATGGCTAGTCCTGCACCAAGAGTTCCACCCAAGAAGGTAAAACTTAAAAGTGTTTTTTCTGAAATTCTTTGTTTTTGCGCTTTTGCCAACCGTTTATCATAACCCGTTACGGTAAAACCTATTG
>JBOFUD010000250.1:0-1530 GCA_051652385.1 Flavobacterium sp. | reverse complement strand
TAACACAACATCCGCTCAAGACTTCGTTACAAAAGTAAACCAATCAAAGAAAAAATGAGAGCTCACGGCCAATTTCTGAAGATGTAGTGTTTTTAATTTGATAAACAATAGCAGCAGCTAATGCGCATCTTGATGCATAAAATCAATATTTACAGAAATATTTTAGTTAGCAATAAATACTTAATTGTTGTGTTTTCAAATTCAGAGTAAAGCTGAGAGCTGCGAATACCTTAAGAAGCGCCCAAACCGGCAGTGGTAGTACGGCGCTTTCTTTGTTTTCCTAAGAAACGAAAAATTATTCCTTTCAATCCAGATGGAAGAGCACATTCTTTATCTATACAAGCCAAGGTGCGCCAATGTAGCTTTTATCAACAAAGAAAGAACTAGAATACATGTAGCCAATACATCCTACCCATCCCACTACTTATACTTTTTACAGCGAAGGTTTTGAATACCATACTTTGGGATGTTAAACTATTATCAAGAAGCAAAATAGGCTACCTTTTTTGGGGTAAAAACCGTATTTTTGATCAAGAGTAAAATCCGTTTTTTTTAAAATATAAAGAAACCATCATGACAGACTTAAAAAATAAAAATGCACTCATTACAGGTGCTGGAAAAGGAATAGGTAAAGCCGTTGCGGTAGCCTTGGCCAAAGAAGGTGTTAACGTAATTTTGGTGGCAAGAACGCAAGCCGATATTGATGAAGTGGCACAAGAAATACGCGCTCTTGGGGTAAAAGCCTTGGCTTTGACGGCTGATGTGGCCGATATGCATTCGGTGAATTTGGCCATGGAGAAAGCAATAGCCGAGTTTCAAACCATTGACATTTTGATTAACAATGCTGGTATTGCGGCTTTTGGTAAGTTTTTGGAATTGGAACCTACGGAGTGGGAGCGCATTATTCAGGTAAACGTAATGGGAGTGTATTATGTAACACGTGCCATTTTGCCCAACATGATCGAACGACAAACAGGTGATATTATTAATATTTCCTCTACAGCGGGATTGAACGGCAATGCTTTGACGAGTGCTTACAGCGCCTCGAAATTTGCCCTTTTAGGCTTAACGGATTCGTTGATGCAAGAAATGCGCAAACACAATATTCGAGTTACGGCTTTAACGCCAAGTACCGTGGCTACTGACATGGCCAAAGACTTGAACCTTACAGACGGTAATCCCGACAAAGTAATGCAAGCGGAAGATATTGCCGAATTGTTGGTAGCGCAACTTAAATTGAACCGTCGTGTTTTTATCAAAAACAGCAGTATTTGGTCTACTAATCCTTAATTTTAATAGCGATGAAAAAACATATTGGACAATTGATTTCGATAGAATTTCAGGATTTAAAAACAATTTTTACTGGTTTTCTGATTGACTATTCTGAGGATTGGATTTTATTACGAAACAATCCCGTTGACTTTATTTTGGATGGCTATGTATTGCTTAGAAACAAGCATGTAAAAAGTGTTCACCGAGATGAGGAACTCGAGTTTGCCGAAAAAATCATTCGATTAAAAGGCGAAAAAA
>JBOFUD010000249.1:0-3525 GCA_051652385.1 Flavobacterium sp. | reverse complement strand
ACATCGGTGATTTGGTGTACTTCGACTAAATGTTCGATTTGGTTAAAATCGAGCGCATTAATTACTTCAAAAGGGCCAGAGTTTACTACATCTACATTTAATTTTCGAATATCAGAAGCAATTACATTCTCTGTGCCATATAGGCTTCTCAATTTCTGAGTCAATTCGGTTCCGATTTGACCACAAGCGCCAATGATTAATATTTTTGGATTCATAAGTTGCCGTTTTAGATGAACAAAGATAAGAATTTATCTTAAAAATAGTGAATTCGCAATAATGACATTATATTTTGTGTATAAATATAATTCTATGGCGATAAATCTTGTAATATTTATAAAGTGTTTAATGCATTAGGGGTAAAGCGACAATTCGAATTCGAAGATTAGGTTCGTTTATTTTGCTGTTTCAGAAGATTTATGCCCGCATCACATCAAATAAATTTACATCAGTGGCATCGATACTTCCCAAAGAGGGTTAATTTTTGGTTCCTAAATTGAATTTATACTATTTTTACGTTCATTAATTTTGTTCGGCATGAATAAGACTATTTTTCTTTTCTTAATCCTCTTTTGTCCTCAATTTTTTTGGAGTCAAACCAAGGTTGACTCTTTATGGAATGCGCTAGATCAAACGGTGATTGACTTTAAGGAGTATACCGATGTAAAGGAAAAAAGATTACAACGACTTAAAGGGGTGCTTCAACATCAAAAGTCTACAACGCAACGATACGATAGTTACGTCAAACTTTTTTCAGAATACAATGCGTACCAATTGGATTCTGCTTTAACTTATGCCCGAAAAAGTTTGCAATTGGCTCGAATTTTAAAAGATCAGCAAAAAATTAATGGGTCCAAACTTAATGTAGCGATGGTTTTGGGAACCTCGGGTATGTACAAGGAATCTCTTGACCTTTTGGAGTCGATAGCGATTCAATCTACACCCAATAGCAAAGGATATTATTACGGCACGTACCGAATTGTGTATGGCTATTTGATGGAATATGCGGCTTCAGCGCAAGAAAAAAGTAAATACAAAGCCTTAACCCAACAATACAGAGATTCTTCAATACACTTTTTTAAGCCCCATACCCGAGAATTTTGTATCGCAAATGCTGATTTTTTGTTTCAAAAGGGAAACTATGATCAAGCGATTTCGTCCTTGTCGGAATTTTTCGCGAAAACCTCGGCCCAAGATTCTGATCATGCTGTTTTGGCTTATATTATTGCCGAAGGCTATCGCTTAAAGAACGATAAAGAACAACAAAAACAATGGTTGATTATTTCGGCAATTTCTGATTTGAAATTGGCCAAAAAAGAAAATATTTCGTTGCGTAAAACAGCTTTTATATGCTATGAAGAAGGCAATATTGATCGGGCTTACAAGTACATCAAACGTTCGCTGGAAGACGCCCTTTTTTGTAATGCCAAATTGCGAACCTATGAAATTTCAAAAATGCTTCCCATTATCAATCAAGCTTACGAGCATAAAAACGAAACCAACCAGAGACAATTGACCCTTTTCTTGCTTTGCGTAAGTGTATTATCGTTGTTTTTGTTGGTGGTTTTGGGGCTTCTTTTTAAACAAATGCAAAAATTGGCGCTTGCTCAAAAAACCATTAGCTTGGCCAATGCGCAACTCTCGAAATTGAACCTCGATTTAAAGGACATTAATCAGCAATTAAATGATACTAATGCTACTTTGGCCGAAGCTAGTTTGTTGAAAGAAATTTACATAGGCCGATACATGGATCAATGTTCCGATTATATTGCCAAACTTGAGGAGTACAGCCGGAAAGTGAAAGTGATGGCCACAGCGGGCAAAACCAACGAAATGTTGCTTATGGTAAAATCAAACGATTATGTTGAGAAGGAGTTAAAGACATTTTACGCTAATTTTGATCAGACTTTTTTGGAATTATTCCCCACTTTTATCCAGGAATTTTCCAATTTACTTTCCGATAAACAGCCCATTCATTTAAAACAAGGCGAACTTTTAAATACCGAGTTACGTATTTTTGCCTTGATTCGTTTAGGGATAAAAGACAGCGCAAAAATTGCCGAATTTTTAAGATATTCTGTTTCTACTATTTACAATTATCGTTCGCAAATAAAAAATAAAGCCTCGGGTCCAAGAGAAGAATTTGAAAATCAAGTACTCTTAATTGGAACTTCTCAAGAAAAATAACTACTTTTTATTTCCAATGCTCCCACTTTTTTTGATCAGTTTTATTTAATAAATTGTTGAAAAACAGTATTTTGTATTATTTTAAATCTACTTTTTTTTTACGCTATCGTTTTCACTGTGATAAAGCGGCTACTTTTGTAAGTATAGTTTTTAGGCCGAAAGGGAATTTTAAAGGCTACTGATTACATCGATTTCGATGAATTTAGCACTTTGTATTGATTACTTTTTGGCATGGCATTTCCTAAATGTTTAATCCTTTTATTCAAAAAAAATGAAACACTTTTTATTCTCCGCATTCCTTTTTTGTATCGGAATGACTTCATTACAAGCCCAGCAATTGCAATCGCCCGATAAACAATTGGTCATGACATTTTCATTGCTTGCTGATGGCACGCCAAGTTACACTTTGAGTTACAAAGGCAAAGTAGTGATTAAGCCTAGTACCTTGGGATTGGAATTGAAAAATGATAAAAAATCCTTGCTGAATGATTTTGAAATTACCAATACCAAAACGTCCACTTTTGATGAAATTTGGAAACCTGTTTGGGGCGAAGTGGCTTCGATTCGCAACCAATACAACGAAATGGCGGTTACTTTGAATCAGAAGGATACCCAGCGCCAAATGGTGGTTCGTTTTCGTATGTTTAATGAAGGATTAGGATTTCGCTATGAATTTCCTTTGCAAAAAAACCTGTCTCATTTTATCATCAAAGAAGAAAAAACGCAGTTTGCCATGACGGGCGACCATACTGCTTTCTGGATTCCGGGAGATTATGATACGCAGGAATACGATTATTCAATTTCTAAATTATCAGAAATAAGAGGATTGAGCGAAAAAGCCAAAACGGCCAATTTATCGCAAACTACCTTTGCTCCGACGGGAGTACAAACTTCCTTGTTGATGAAAACTAAAGAAGGATTGTATCTTAATTTGCACGAAGCGGCCTTACTCAACTATTCGTGTATGCATTTGAATTTAGATGACAAAAATATGATTTTTGAATCATGGTTAACGCCTGACCAAATTGGAGACAAAGGCTTGATGCAAGCGCCCCATAATTCTCCCTGGAGAACCATTATGGTTAGTGATGACGCGCGCACGATTCTGGCTTCAAAAATGATCTTGAATTTGAATGACCCATGCAAAATTGAAGACACTTCTTGGATTAAACCCATGAAATATGTAGGAGTTTGGTGGGAAATGATTACCGATAAAAGCTCTTGGGCCTATACTGACGAACTGCCATCGGTACAACTGGGTGTGACTGATTTTGCGAAAACAAAACCCAATGGTCGGCACGGAGCAACTACCGAAAACGTAAAAAAATACATTGATTTTGC
>JBOFUD010000248.1:0-2858 GCA_051652385.1 Flavobacterium sp. | reverse complement strand
TTGGCATCGGGTTGCAAAATAAAATCTGCTGCTTTTTGGGCTTGACTACTGGCTTTCATCAAGAAGCGATTGTCGTTTTCTAAATTAGGCAACAATACTTCGTTCCAACCTTTCAAATAACCTGCATGGTTTTTATTGGTGTAAAACATAATTCCCGCTTGTGCCGATAAGAACACGGCTCCAAACTCTGCAATCAATTCCTCAAAAGCATATTCAGCCGACCCAAATTCATTGGATAAATCTCTTTTCAATCGGCTAAAATGTCCTGTACTGTGGCTTAATTCGTGAAAATAGGTTCTGTAAAAATCCTCCGAAGTTTTGAATTTTGACAATTCAGGCATACTCAACAAATCTTTTGAAGGCGCATAAAAAGCTTTACTTCCTGTAAAACGAATTTCAGGTTGTGGCTTGGGATAATTTTTCGCAATGGCTTCTGCTACCTCAATTTTCTGATTGTTTCCAGTTTCAATTTCATTGTTCACTACTTTGCCTAACAACGGAAAATTTTCTAAATCAAAATTGATTCCTTCTATATCTTCTCCGTTGAAGACATTGTAGTATTTCAAGAAATAAACGGTCTTTTTATCGCCTTTCTCTAACTTGTTATCCTCAATTACCGTGTTCAATCTCTCAATTTCAGCATCGGTATAGGCTTTGTCGTAGGTCGAATAATAAATCACACGATACCCATGACTTCCTTTTTTTATTTTCCCGCCTTTCTCTTGAATTTGCTTAAAAGTCAAAAAATAGGGATTGTCTAATAATCCAAAAAGGGGCGACAACATCACTACATTTACCCCTCGATAAGCCTTTTTCGAAATGAAATTATACGGAACCAAATATCCTTCTTCTTTCCAAGCTCGTTTGTAATCGCCTTTGTTGGCCTCTTTGATTAAATCAATCATGCGATTAGTGACCATGTCATAGATTTCCTCGGGGGAAACGGGTTTTCCCAATCCAATATCTTCGGATTCAGGAATAAAATCTAAGCCATTCAACAAGCCTGTATGCCCTTGAACATCCACACCGTTCAACCCATAAGCCGATTCGGTTTGTTGCAATTCAATAAAAAAAGTATCGGCTGTATAAGCTTGCAATACGTTTCTAATTCGATTAGAAATAGTAGCATTTTGCTCTTTTTCGGCTTTTTCTAATAGGCTTTCAAGTGCTTCTCTAGTAACCACTTTCCCGTTTAAGTTGTTGAATTCTTCTGCTAAAGTCATATTATGAAAGTGTATAATCGATTCCTAAAATGCTTACTACGGCTGCTGTTCTAATCTCGTTTATCTTGAAACCATCATTTCTCAAAATGGTGATTGCAGTGGTAATGGCGGTTTGTAAATCTAGTTTGACAGGAATTTCTTTGAGTATGATATTGGAATTGGCTGGAATATTGATCGAGTTAATATTCACTTCAGAACTTCCAAAAAGCATATCTCTTTTGTCATAAAACAAAATGCGTTTTAACGTCACCGCAACAATATTGGCATCGAAATTCACAGAGGTTGGATTGACCATTTTCAAATCCAAAAGGAAGGTCACAAACGGAACACCATCATTCCATTTGACATCAAACTTTTTAAAAGCCACTGGAAACACTTTTACCAATTGAAACTGCTCAATGATTTTCTTGATTTTATTGCCTAATAAAAAATACCCAACTACTGCCACGATACCCACACCGATGATAATTTTTCGTACACTCATTTTGTGATTTTTAAAACAATTACACCCACACTTTAGTCACTCTCCACACCAAAACACCAAGAGTTACACTTCCCAATACCGCTAAAATTTTTACCCAAATGGGAATGTATTTCACGGGTACTTGGACGCTTTCTTTTTCAATTGCAATTGTGTTTGTTATTTTGTTACTCGCTGACTTTTCGTTTTGGGTTTGTGCCATTTTCTGCCAACCCACAATCATTTTTTGTATCGTATCGTAATAAATCCCCATTTCGTTTTGGCCTGATTTCTTTTTGCTATTGAGCTGCATCAAAAGTTGGTCAAGGGTTATTTGTGTGATGCTATCACACTCGGGCTTTAATGTCTTCACTTTGGAAACCTGAATAAATAAACTATCCAAAACGGCTTGGTTTACTACTGTTACTTTTAAGCTATCGGCTTTGTACGTTACCACTCGTTCGATGGTATGTTTTTTTTCTAAAGGCTTTGAAGCGCACCCATGCATCAAAAGGGTAAGCATAAAAACCAAGGCTAAAACCAAAAGCGTTTGCAAAAAGGTTTTTAATGGATTTTCGGATTGATAATTTGGATTCATCGTTATCTAAATTTTGTTTTTATGACACTTTTTAGCACATCAAAAAAGCTACTGATTAATTCTTCAACCTCACTATGAATTAAGGTGGAAAAGGAACCGCCCCAGGCGCAAATGACATAGGTTAGGATTTTATTCAAATTCAAATACTGGTCGCAAACAGCATATACCGAGAAAGCCACGAAAAAACTCATAATGCCTTCAGCAAGAAACCAACTCAACGTAGGCCTTTTTCCTTTGGATATGGCATTATACACTTTGGTAAAAACGCCAGCCAAAACCACAATGAGAAAAAGGAAATAATCTTGTAAATCCCTGAAACTATTTAGAACGGTATCTTTCATTTTTGGAATGCTTTTTTGTTAGTAAATATGAGCCAATCCCAAGCGTAGCGATAACTAGGCTTGGCAGAAGCACTTGGGTTATGATTCGGTTTGGGCTTTTTTTTTTCGAAAACAAAACGAGATAATCTGTTGAGCCATCCTCTTAAATTCACTCCACCCAAGCTTCGATAATATTTCTCTCTTGATTTTTTTAATTCAAAATGCAGAAATTCTGGATTTGATGCATTAATGAGTGC
>JBOFUD010000247.1:0-1776 GCA_051652385.1 Flavobacterium sp. | reverse complement strand
GATTGAGATAGCCTTTATTAGAATATTCTAAAAAATATTATTGTTGTTGTTTTTTCATTTCTTTTTCGATCATATCATAAAATTGATCAATTTTTGGCATTACAACAATTCTAGTTCTTCTGTTTTTAGCTCTGTTTTCTGGAGAATCATTTTCAAATAATGGCACATAAGAACTTCTTCCTGCAGCGATTAATTGAGCTGGTTTTACTCCTAAATCATTCGTTAAAACTCTAATAATTGATGTAGAACGTTTTACACTTAAGTCCCAGTTGTCTAATAAAACTCCATTGCTTCTGTAAGGAATATTATCGGTATGACCTTCTACCATACATTCAAAATCAGGTTTATCATTGACCACTTTGGCTACTTTAGCTAACACTGCTTTGGCTTTGTCAGTAACATCATAGCTACCGCTCTTAAATAATAATTTATCGGCAATAGAGATAAACACCACTCCTTTTTCAACGTTAATTTCGATATCTGGGTCAGAAATACCAACAGAACTTTTCAAGCTAGTTACCAAAGCCAATGTTACACTGTCTTTTTTGGTTAAAGCATCTTGCATTCTACTGATTTTTAAATCTTTTTCTTTGATAGATTCTAATGCTTTTTCGATATTTTCAGCTCCTTTTGTGGTTAGCACGGTCATATCTTTAGAAGTATTAATCAACAATTGGTTCTTCTCTCTCAAGCCATCAACGGTTGCTGCAAGCCCAGCGCGTTCTTCTAAACAAGAATTTAACTTAACGGTCGCCGTGTTTAATAAATCTTGAGTTTCTTTATTTTTTGACTCCAAATCAGCATATTTCTTTTTAGAAACACACGAAGTCAACAAAGCCAAAACAGACAAAGCTACTACTACTTTTCTCATAATTGTAATTTTTATAATGTTGTACAAAGTTAAATTATTTTATAAGCCCTACATATAAAATATTGTTAAACTAGTTTTTCAAAAACAGTGCCATTCTTTATGAAATACGAGAAAACAACACTTTTTATTTTAAAATACGATTTCTTTTGTATGCTCCCTCGTTTCTTAAAATGATTACTAAAATACTGATAAAAAGCCATATGAGCCTTGAAAACAGCGAAAAAATGTTGGGGCTTTCCTTTTACTAAAAATTGCAGACCCGCAACCCCATCCAACAACATTCGAACAAACAATCGCTGATACAAAACCTCTTTGGGTAAGTTTTTGGTAAGCATAAAAAGTGAATTTCGGAAATTGAGTTCCGTTTTTTTAGGATTACCTTGTTGCAAAGTAGCCCCTCCCACATGATACACCACCGATTGGGAATTGTATTTGATGCTATGGCCAAGATTAAAAGCGCGCCAACACAAATCTATTTCTTCTTGATGAGCAAAAAAATCAGCATCAAAGCCTTCTAAAGCGTTATATACTTGAGATCGTATAAAAAAACAAGCCCCCGAGGCCCAAAAAATTTCCCTAACATCATCATATTGACCAAGATCCTTCTCAATGGTTTCGAAAATACGTCCACGACAAAATGGAAAACCATATTGATCAATAAAACCTCCGGCAGCTCCGGCATATTCAAAACATTCCTTCTGCTTAAAATCTAAAATCTTTGGTTGTATGATGGCAGTTTGTGGTTCGTTAGCAAAAGTAGCAATCATGGGTACCAACCAATTTGGCGTAACTTCAACATCTGAATTTACAAGGACAAAAATATCCGCTACAACATTTTTCAGGGCTTCATTATAACCGCCTGCAAAACCATAATTGAATTTGTTATGAATAATCTGAACAGAAGG
>JBOFUD010000246.1:0-2247 GCA_051652385.1 Flavobacterium sp. | reverse complement strand
TTTTGCCCTTGTATTTTGGTACATTGAATAATGCCATTAAAACTCAATCATATGACACTTCCGATGAATTATTAGAAAGTATCAATGGCTATCAAAAGAAATTTGGTTCAAAAGTTAGACCTTCTGAAGAAAAAATCGATCTTGAAATTGCGTATAACAAGTATGATGTTTTTCAAAAATTACCCTATTTGTATTTAATTGGAGCGATCATGATGTTGATGTTTGCGATCATTCAAATTTTTAAAGATAGAAAAGCCTTACGTATCGTTATTAACGTATTTCATGTTTTTATTGGACTTTTATTTGCAACTCATACGATAGGATTAATGGCTAGATGGTTTATTTCAGGACATGCGCCATGGAGTAATGCATACGAATCCATTATTTATATTGCTTGGGCTACCATGTTTTTTGGATTGGCTTTTGACCGAAAATCAAAATTAACAGTAGCTTCTTCAGCCTTTGTTACTGCTATGATTTTATGGGCGGCATCTCTTAATTGGATTGATCCTGAAATTGCAAACTTGCAACCGGTTTTGAATTCATATTGGTTAATGATTCACGTGGCGGTAATTGTGGCGAGTTATGGTCCTTTTGCATTAGGCATGATTCTAGGGTTTGTTTCTTTGTTGTTGATTTTCTTTACCAACGAAAAGAACAAAGCAAAAATGGACTTGAATATTCAAGAGTTGACCTACATCAACGAAATGGCGCTGACCATAGGGTTGGTAATGCTTACGATAGGGAATTTTTTAGGAGGACAATGGGCCAATGAAAGTTGGGGTCGTTACTGGGGCTGGGATCCGAAAGAAACATGGGCTCTTATCAGTATTATGGTATATGCGTTCGTGATTCATATGCGATTTGTTCCATCGTTAAGAGGGAAATGGATTTTTAATTTGATGAGTATGTTTGCGTTTCTTTCCATATTATTTACGTACTATGGAGTGAATTTCCACTTGGTAGGTTTGCATTCTTATGCTAGTGGGGAAGCAAAATCTTTGAGTTGGATTTGGTATTCGTTGGGAATCATCTCTTTTATTGGAGCTATAACCTATCCAAAATATAGAAAGTATTACAAGAAATAAGTTATGTATGCCTTTTATTTAAAATCAGCTGTGAAAACAGCTGATTTTTTTTGTTAATAATTAACTTTTGTCTAGCTAAATAAAAAATTGGTAAAACAAAAAAAATACTTACTTTTATAAAAAAATATGCAATGAAAAAATTTTTATCGATCACAAGTTTAATGATGCTTTTTTTTAGTTGTCAAAATCGAGCCCAAACCTCAAAAATTAATTCCTCTGTTATGACCACCAACCTAGCCAAAGAAACTATATATCAATTCAAAGTGACAACATTATCGGGGCAACCTTTTGACTTTGCCTCTTTGAAAGGAAAAAAAATTCTAATCGTCAATACTGCCTCTAAATGTGGTTTGACACCTCAGTACAAAGAATTAGAGACATTGTACGAGGAATATAAAGATAAAGGATTTGTAATTGTAGGTTTTCCAGCCAATAACTTTATGTCCCAAGAACCCGGAACCAATGATGAAATCGCTACTTTCTGTCAAAAAAATTATGGTGTTTCCTTTCCAATGATGGAAAAGGTTTCAGTTAAAGGCAAGGATATGTGTGCCATCTATCAATTTTTGACACAAAAATCTAAAAATGGTCTGCAAGATTCTGATGTAGAGTGGAATTTTCAGAAATATTTAATCAATGAAAAAGGGGAGTTAGTAGCTGTTATTTCACCAAGAACTTCACCAACCGATTCAAAAATTGTGAGTTGGATAAAAAGTTAGTTTGTCATTTTAATAAAGTTGTAGAGCTTTCATTAAAGAAAGAAGAGTTTGCCTAGCAAGCTCTTTTTTTGTGTAAAGCAAGCCTTTGGTTTACAAAATGAAAACTGCCAATGCCCAAATCTATCTTTTGCCACGTATTCAGTGATTCAAGTATGATTTTGATCTGTTTTTAATTCTACAAATTATTAAAAATCTACTATTTGAGAAATTTTACATCTATTTCGATGCCATTGTGCAATAATTTGTGAATTCGTGGCTACTTTTGAAAAGTGATTCCTAATGGCGTTATTAGATTTTCAATTTAAACCCAGAATCCGCATTAGACTTCGTGGCGAAGCTGAATTATTCAATAAAAGCAAGAGCTCACGGACTATTTTTGAAGAAGGAATACTTTCGTATTTTGAATTTAAAAATGGGAGTAAGTTCTTGGTTTTGAAGAA
>JBOFUD010000245.1:0-3211 GCA_051652385.1 Flavobacterium sp. | reverse complement strand
AGTTGTTTACAGCGATTTTTACTCGTGAAACGATAAACATCATCCGACCCCAGTCCGCCATCTCGATTTGAAGTAAAAAACCCTTTATTAGTCTCGCTATCGCGGTAATAACTAAAATCATCTTTTGGTGAATTGACCTCAGCCCCATCATTCTCTACTTCGCCAAAACTACCACTGTCATTTATCTTTGATGTAAATATATCCAAACCACCCAGTCCAGGATGACCATCTGAAGCAAAATAGAGTTGATTATCATTGGTCACAAACGGGAAGGTTTCTCTACCTTCGGTGTTAATTTCAGGACCTAAATTGACTGGTTCGCTAAAAGTAGCATTAGCGCTAATGCCTACCTTAAACAAATCTGATTGTCCGAGGGTTCCGGGTCTATCTGAGGCGAAATAGAGTGTTTGCTCATCGGGACTCAAAGCAGGATGAGCCGTGCTAAAATTATTACTATTGAAGGGTAATTCGATTACATTAGTCCAACGTTGATTCACCAAGGTAGCTCTGTATATTTTCAGCAAAGTCACCTTGTTGGCATTTTTTCCTTTTTTGCCGTCCAAAAAATTATTTCGGGTAAAATACATGGTAGTCCCATCTTTGGTAAAAACAGGTGTTGCTTCATGAAACTTTGAGTTTACGGTAGCATCATAGCGTTGTGGATTCGTCGGCACCAGCTCGCCATCAACTCCAGCAGCATATAAATTAGTAAAATGTTCACCTGTCCAAGAATGCTTTCGTTGCCCAATTCCTCCAGTATCTCTAGCAGAAGCAAAAACTAATTTATTATCTACAACGGCGCTTCCATAATCAGAAAATTTAGAATTAATTCCAGCATTTTCAATTGTATACATTCCAATATTGGCCTTAATATCCTCTAAATAGTCGGTATTGTTTTTTAGGCGTTTCGCCCTACTGTCGCCGCCTGATTTGCTTTCAAATTTAGCCAAAACCTCTTCAGCTTCTTTTTGTTTTCCGATCGACTTTAAAGACTGTGCATAGCGATAATAATGTTCTGGCGCTAACTCGGATGGCATTCGGTATAATTTTTCATACCACTGAGCTGCTTTTTCAAAATCAGAGTTAAAATAATAAGCATTGCCTAATTTTTCGAACATCTCTGCAGATTGATAGCCTTTATTGGCCAAGCGTTCATAGGTTTGAATAGCATCTACGTAGGCATAATTGTTGTAGTTTTTGTTGGCCGACGTAACTTTTGCTTTTTGGGCGTACGTATTCGAAAAAATAAAACTTAGCGAAAGTATAACGATGAGGATGGTGTTTTTCATAATCATTTTTTAAAAGAAACGTGGCGTAGTCATTTTTTCGTTGTTTTTAAAAATCTCATAGCGTAAAAAAATCTCATGAGATCCCGAGTTGTAGTTTTCCAAATTGGTAGTTTCTAAATCGTAACCATAGCCAATATACATGCCGTCGGTTATTTGAAATCCTACCATGGCACTAAGCGCTGCACTCCATCGATAGGCCACTCCTACAGTTAGTTTTTCGACAAACATAAAATTGGCCGAAACGTCCAGCTGTAAAGGAGAGCCTTCTACTATTTTGGTTAAAAAAGCAGGCTTAAATTGGATGTCATTCGACAAATCAAAAACATAACCACCAATGACATAATAATTGATTTTATCTTTAAAAACCGCTACTTCATTATCATCATAACGATTGGTTTGTATAAAATTGGGAATAGAAAACCCTAGATACGCTTTGTTAGAATGATAATAAATTCCTGCACCTATATTTGGTGTAAATATATTTTTGAGGTTTTGAAATTTTGGATCACCTTGGTCTGTTGGATTTAACTTAGAAGCGTCCAAATTAAACAAGTTGCCCGTAGCTTTCATTCCAAACGACAATTTAAAATCAGCAGAAGTTTGAATACTATACGACAAATCAGCAGAAATTGTGTTTTCGTTTGTTGGTCCAATCTTATCATTGACAAATGAGACACCCAAGCCTAATTTTGAATTGCCAATGGGCGTGTTTACAGAGACTGCATTGGAAATAGGCGCACCGTCTAGCCCCACCCATTGAGTACGATGTAGTGCAAAAATGCTCATGACTCCCCTGCTACCAGCATAGGCGGGATTTACGTTGATTGTATTGTACATGTATTGAGTGAACTGCGCATCTTGTTGACCATAGCTAAACAATCCAAGAAATAAGGCAACGATATTAATTACTTTTATTTTCATACTATTTTTTTTAAGCTTCAAGTGAAAACCCAAAGCTATTATACTGATACTTTACCTTGACAAGTATAAGAATCCTGCTTTTTGGTTCATCACACCGCTAATTGTCTTTTTGTATTTGATAACATAGTAATACGTACCATTTGGTAAAGCCTCCGCTTTGCTTACAGTAACTCTACCCTCTGAGATCCCAACAAAAACCTTATTTGCATTGTCGTAACCATTTACTTCAAAAACCAATACTCCCCAACGGTTGTAGATCTCTACGGTATTATCAGGATAATTCTCGATACGATCAATGGTAAATACTTCGTTTTGGCCATCATTGTTAGGTGAAAAAGCATTGTGTACTAAAATATCGCAAGACGTTGGACTATCATCAAAATCACAGGAGTCTTTTACCACAATAGTTATTATGGCCGAAGCACAATTGTTGGGATTAATCACATCGCAAATGTTATAACTAATTTCATAAGTACCAACAGGAGTGCCTACTGGGATTTTAATTTTCCCTTGAGCATCCACTGTCACTCCTCCTATTCCATTATCATCAACAATAGTGACTTTTATTTGGGATGGATTTATTACGCCATTGTTGAGTTTATCATTGTTCAAAATATCTAAAATAGCACCTTTTGAAGAATCAATTGGATTAGCGCTAAAATCATCATCAGAAGCAATAATTATTGGAGCAATTACGGTGATCAATACAGTAGCTTGATCGCAAACTACGGGTGATTTTTTAGTACAAATTTCATATACAATGGTATACTTATCTGCTAGCGTTCCTGCTTTCACATCAATTGAACCATCTGCATTTAACGTAAAACCAGACGGAACAGTAATAGGTGTTAGCACAACAGTATCATACGTCGAAGGCAATAATACAATGCCATTAATGGTGTCATTTAATAAAACACTACCAATAGTTTTTCCAGACTGACTTACAACCTCATACAAACCATCATCTATCGCTTCGATAGCTATAACCCTAACTGTTATGG
>JBOFUD010000244.1:0-2483 GCA_051652385.1 Flavobacterium sp. | reverse complement strand
TGTAGCACCTTCTTTAAAAAGTAAAGGGTTGCTAAGGTTTCATCGGGTCTTTTCCCTCCGCCTTTCGTGATAACTTTCAATAAAAATAGGAACGCTGCAAAGTAAAGACATAGCGCCGATACTTGCAAGTGTTTTTTTTAAAGATTCTGAGTGGCTAAGTTGCTAAGTTTCTAAGCATAAAAAGGTTCTGAATTACTAAGCTTTTTATTGAACTTAGCAACTCAGAACCTTTGTGACTTAGCAACTTTTTTTTACACAATCGCTTTCACTACTGCTTTTGGTGCTAAGTGAATAGCAACAACCTTTACATTCTGAAGCCTACCAAAGCTATTTCTCCATCACAATAAGCCTTTCTATATAAGGCAATGAGGTATCATTAACTGATTTGTTTTTTGTATCGAAAACTACTTTGTTTTTATACCAAACTTTGGTAGTAATTATTGAACCTCCGTTTCTACTGATTTCGGTGGAAAGGGTATCAGCAATTCCTTTTTGCCACTCAATTATTGTTTTCGTTACCTCTGTTTTATCTGATGTGCCTATATATGGATATAGTCTACATAAATTTAACGAAACTCCATTATTATTGTAAGGGAAAATATTAAAATTTAGGCCATTACTATTAGGTTGATAAAATTCTGTTTTAACTCCGTCTTCACTGAGTGCAAAAACTCTTATATCATTGGGATTATAGACATTAGTCGTGGCTGAATTTAACAAATCAGCACCTGTTGTTTTATCTTTTAACCTAATTACTATTGTGATATCATAGTGGTAAGGACCTATTGCCTCGTCGCAGCTAACAAAAAATAAAAGAAATGTGATAATAAGTAATACCTTTTTCATAGCTATTGTGGTTTAATGTTAGTAATCATTGTTGGTTTCCAATTATAAGTTCTATCTGCAGGGTTGAAATTACCAGCACTATACCAGTTATCATAAGCTCCATCCCAACCCCAATTCATTGTATAAAGTTACTCTGACTTATTTGCACAGATATTTGTTCTCCTGGTGTGTTAGGATCTGGTACACATTCATAAAACCAAATTTCATTCAGACCATCAGCAACCCAACAATGCCCACTTTTATATCCAAAAATTAAAAATTCAGCCTCCCTAGCCCCACAAAGTATTACCGGTCGACCAAATGCTATTTCATCTCGTACAACTGTATAATCATAATTTGAAAACTTAGGCATTGGATAACCGAAGTTTCTATATGTTCTAGCTATCAATCTACTATCAGCACTAGAAGAAGCGCAACCATAATCAACATCTAAATTACCCGAAATTCCTAGATCACGCATTAACCTTGATGTTTCATATGAACCCGAAGACAAAAACATACTGTTCCAATTATATAAACTAGGAAATTCGTGGTATTTCATTACTTGTGCAACCGCAGTAGCTACACATCCTGTCAAAAATCTTCCATTAGTAGGACTTGTACAATTATTGAATTGCAACAAATCGTTGTATCCGTTTCCTTGACCCTATGAAGTTGAAAATAAGGGTGCGACATGATGAGTTAACGTTGTTAAATTGTCTCCTTGATTACAATCCCCCTCAGAAATCCAGTCTAGATAACTTGGCACACGCCCTTTCCCTAAAACTTGTTTTTCTTGATTTTTTTTGGCTTTTTTGTCAATAAACAAAACTGCGGAACTCTTATACTTATTCCAAACTTTTTGCATTATCAAAGTTTGTTTAAAATTCTTTTTTCCTACTTCTTTAATGTACTCACTTTGATTCTGCATCCAAGAGGAAATCCCAATAGGTGCATTCTTTATATCAGTAGAAAAATTATTTGTTTCTGAAAAAGCTATTATTGGTTCAGTACGATTGTCCGCTGAAACAATTATAAAACCACCACTCTTACTATTTATTATGTACATAGTAGGATCTTCAAAATCGTCTTTAACAGCTAATATTGTCTGACCGCTTGTACTACTCTTAGTTGTTAAATCTAAGTTTTGAAATTGTGCATTTGCAATTTGACCTGCTTCTTGTGCGGTCACAAAATTTTCAGCTGCAATTTTAGATGTTATCTCATCCTCAGTCTGACAAGAATTGAATAAAATAAAACAGAACATAAAAAAGTAAAACAGAGTTGTTTTTTTCATGTGTAGAAAATTAAAATATATCAATCAAAACTACAAAAACAAAACCTACAAAAAATATCTAAGTATTTTCTTAACATTATAATACCTGAAAAGATAAAACCTCACAAAATGAGATTTTATCTTTTCAGGTATTGGTAACAAATATTTTCCTAAATCATTTACACAATCGCTTTCACTACTGCTTTTGGTGCTTCTTTACGAGTACCGTCGAATCCGTCAACTCCGGAAACGGTGGTGTATTTCATGACATATTTTTTTCCTGGATTGATAATTTGGTAAGCTGCTTGACACATGATTGTGGCTTCGTGGAATCCGCAAAGGATCAATTTTAATTTTCCTGGATAAGTATTAACGTCGCCAA
>JBOFUD010000243.1:0-2412 GCA_051652385.1 Flavobacterium sp. | reverse complement strand
GCCAGAATCGATGACTTGATCAAGAAAATCTAGCGTGCATAAATCTTTGGGCGACATCATGTATTCGTTGTCCAATTCGATTTCGAAGCCGGTTTCTTGGTCGATTACGGTATATTTTTTGCGACAGTTTTGTTTGCATGCGCCACGATTGGCCGAGGAATTATTGGAATGCAAACTCAAATAACATTTGCCCGAAACGGCCATACATAAAGCACCGTGACCAAAGATTTCAATTTCTACCAAGTTACCATTGGGGCCTTTGATTTGCTCTTTTTCGATTTGTGCCGTGATGCTTTTTACTTGGCGCAAGCTCAATTCACGACTCAACACCATGGTATCGGCAAAAAGGCTGTAGAATTTGATGGTTTCGATATTGGTAACGTTTAATTGTGTCGAAATATGAACTTCCATTCCTACACTTCTGGCCATGGCAATTACGGCCTGATCGGAAGCAATCACAGCAGTGATGTTGGCTTCCTTGGCTTTATTGATTAAGGTTTTGACCACCGATAAGTCGTGGTCATAGATGATGGTGTTTAGGGTCAGGTAACTGCGTACGTTTTTGGCTTCGCAACGATTGGCAATTTCAACTAAATCATCCATGGTGAAATTGACCGAAGCACGGGCGCGCATATTGAGTTGTTCTACTCCGAAATAAACGGAATCGCAACCATTGTCTAAAGCCGCTTGCAAGGATTCGAAATTCCCTGCTGGCGCCATTAATTCTATTTTGTTGTTTGTTGTCATAAAAGGCTCGTTTTTTTTTAACACTGATTTCCAAAGATTAATTTGTGAAATCTGCGTCTAATTTATCTTACGAAGTGAACCTTTGTCAACTTTTTTGAACTTTGACAAAGGTGATGAATGAAAGTTTGGGAAAACTATTTTAAAATTTTAAACAAGGTATCAGATAAACGTACTCTAAAAGGCACTTCAAAAGTTACTTTGTCGCCTGGTTGTGCAACCGTTTTTTCGATACCGTTGACTAACATTTTTTCGAGTACAAGTTGTTCGTTTCCTGTAGTTGGACCCGAAATTAAAATGGTGTCTCCTACTTGCAGTTCGTTACTTTCAATCACAAAAAGGGCTACTTGCGCTTTTACAAAATAATGCTGTGCTTTTCCGAGTAGTATTTTTTTGATTTTGATTCTTTGGCGAATTTTGGTTGGAGTACTGGCAACTGCCAGAGGCGCCTCAGAAAGTTCGCCAGAATGCTTGAAGGGTAATTTATCTGATTTTCCTTTTCGGAAGACTTTGTTGCCTACTTGAATGCCTTTTCTCAATTTTACTTGCTCGACTAATGGCAAGTTGATGATGTCTAAACATTCGTTTGAACAACAATTTTGCATAGCTTCTTTGCATTCGTCACATTGAATGAACAACAAATGACAGCCTACATTTTCACAATTGGTATGATTGTCGCAAGGTTTTCCGCATTGGTGGCATTGCGAAACGATGTCGTTGGTAATGCGCTCACCCAAACGATGGTCAAAAACGAAATTCTTTCCGATAAATTTACTTTCTAGATTTTCTTCTTTGATTTGCTTGGCGTAGTTGATGATGCCTCCTTCTAATTGGAAAACATTTTTAAAACCTTGATGTTTAAAGTATGCCGAAGCTTTCTCGCAGCGAATACCTCCCGTGCAATACATAACTAGATTTTTATCTTCTTTAAAGTCTTGTAATTGTTCGTTGATAATCGGTAACGATTCACGAAACGTTTCCACATCAGGAGTAATAGCGCCTCTAAAATGACCAATTTCACTTTCGTAATGGTTTCTAAAATCAACTACAATCGTATTGGGGTCTTCTAAGATGTTATTAAACTCTTTCGCTTTGAGGTGTACTCCAATATTGGTGACATCAAAGGTGGCGTCGTTTAATCCGTCGGCTACAATTTTATCGCGTACTTTTACCGTTAGTTTCAAGAACGAATGGTCATCGTGCTCTACGGCTACATTCAAACGGATGTTGCGCATGAAATCATAGGCTTCTAAGGTTTCTCGAAAAGCTTCTAAATTTTCGGCAGGAACCGACATTTGGGCATTAATTCCTTCATGAGCTACATACGTGCGGCCAAGTGCATCGAGTTGGTTCCATTGGACAAACAATTCGTCGCGAAATTTTTTTGGATCTTTAATTTTGGCATACGCATAAAAAGACAACGTGAGGCGTTGTTTGCCCGCTTGATCAATTAGCTCGGCTCTTTCTTCTGCGCTTAAAGTGTTGTACAGTTGCATGCTATAAACGTTTAAGTGAGAATAAGGTAATGAATTCTAGTTGGAAGAATTCGGGTGCAAAAGTAGTGATTTTTTTTAAGTTTCCTTTTTACTGTATTGATTTTTAACTTGAATTTGAGGTTATCAAAAATAAATGAGACGGTACTTATGTTTTTTAAAGATCTCATAGAAA
>JBOFUD010000242.1:0-3629 GCA_051652385.1 Flavobacterium sp. | reverse complement strand
ATGGCACAGAGAATGTAATTGCTTCTGATATTCGAAAATTAAATGTAGATGTAGTAAACTCTGGCCCTTTTGAAGTAATTAATGCGCTCGATTTTAACCAAATCGAACATTTAGTCGAAGTACACCAAATCACCGATGTCTATTTGATGGCCGCTTTGCTTTCGGCTACTGCCGAAAAAAACCCAGCTTTTGCGTGGGATTTGAATATGAATTCCTTGTTTCATGTGCTGAATTTGGCCAAAGCTGGAAAAATCAAAAAGATTTTCTGGCCTTCGAGTATTGCGGTTTTTGGGCCTACCACTCCCAAAGAAAACACGCCTCAATACACCATTATGGAGCCTTCGACCGTGTACGGAATTAGCAAACAATCGGGCGAAAGATGGTGCGAATACTACCATAATCTTTTTGGGGTAGATGTGCGCAGCATCCGCTATCCGGGTTTAATTAGCTGGTCTTCGCCTCCGGGCGGCGGTACCACGGATTATGCGGTAGACATTTACCACAAAGCCCTCGAAAACCACTCCTACGAATGTTTCTTGTCGGCCGAAACCAAAATGCCCATGATGTACATGGATGACGCCATTGCGGCCACGATCCAAATCATGCAAGCACCAGCAGAGCAAATCAAAATTCGTTCGTCGTACAACTTGGCCGCTATGAGTTTTACGCCCACCGAAATCGCTGCCGAAATCCAAAAGCACATTCCTGATTTCACCATCAGCTATGCGCCAGATTTCCGTCAAAAAATTGCCGACAGTTGGCCCGCTAGCATAGACGATACTTTTGCGCGCGAAGATTGGGGCTGGAACCATAATTTTGCCCTCGACAACATGACGATAGACATGCTCAAACATTTGAAATAAATCCTCCAGTGGCTGATGTTACACAACAAAGCCACTGTTTTTTAACAGCATCTAAGGCATATAAGCACATTTAAGTTGTAGTTTTTTATCAGCTTAATAACTTAATATGCCTTATTTATTGCCTTACAATATTAGGAGCACACGAACAAGTTTTACCACACGACTCTTCCCGTGATCCGCTGTATCTTTGCTTTTTTAAAAGAAAAAAGCAAAGGATGCCGCTCCTCCCGGGGCTAGTAGAGACGTATCGTTTTCAAAACACCTGAGGCAAACGATAAACAGTAACCCTTTCAGAGTTTTGAAACTCTGAAAGGGTTATTTATTGGGAGCTTTTTACTTAAAACACCATTTCTCTAGCGAGGTTTTAAAAACTTTGTAGGTGCACGAGCAAGAGGAATAGCGCTAGCCGTTGAACTTAACACTGCAAGTACCACGAACTTCGTAGCACTTACAATTTCAAGAAGAAGCATTTTTTTATTATGAAAACAAACAGTCATCGCCTAGCCCCGATGGCAGTGGTATCCTTGCTTGGCCGCGAGCGCCAAGCAAGATATAACGAACAGCGGGACAACTAGTGTGGTACCCAATGAAGTGCTGCTCCTAAAAACTAATATCACAAAAAAATATGTCACAAAAAAAGCCCAACCTACTGTTGAGCCTTTTGCTTTTTTGATTCTTTCGATTACCAAATTTTAACACGATTTTCTGGTGCCAAATACAAAGAATCGCCAGGTTGTACTTTAAACGCGTCGTAGAATTCAGGTAGGTTACGCACCACACCGTTTACTCTAAATTTAGCTGGCGAATGTGGATCGGTGGCGATTTGGTTGCGCAAAGAAGCCTCACGGGATTTCTCCAACCACACTTGTCCCCAACCCAAAAACACACGTTGCACCCCTGTAAAACCATCCATCACTGGAGCTTCCTTCCCATTAAGCGACATTTTGTAGGCTTTTAAGGCAATGGTTAATCCACCCAAATCTCCAATATTTTCTCCCAAAGTAAACGCTCCGTTGACATTCAAATCTGGGAAAACTTTGAAGGTATTGTATTGTGCTACTAAAGCATTGGTTTTGGCCTTGAACGCGGCTAAATCAGCTGGTGTCCACCAGTTTTTCATCACACCATCACCGTCGAAAGTGCTTCCTTGATCGTCAAATCCGTGACCAATTTCGTGACCGATTACAGCCCCAATTCCACCATAATTTACGGCATCGTCAGCTTTTAAATTAAAGAAAGGTGCTTGCAAAATAGCTGCTGGAAATACAATCTCGTTCAGCGTTGGATTGTAATAAGCGTTAACGGTTTGCGGCGTCATTACCCACTCGGTTCTATCTACTGGCTTACCTAATTTAGCAATCATTCTGTTGTATTCAAAGGCTTTCGAGCGGACACGGTTGCCATACAAATCATTCTTTACTACTTTCAAAGTAGCATAATCTTTCCATTGGTCTGGATACCCAATTTTGATCATAAATTTATCTACTTTAGACAAGGCTTCTTTTTTGGTTTTGGCACTCATCCAATCCAAATTTTTAATGCTTTCAGCATAGGCTTTCAACAAGTTTTTCACCAATTCGGTCATACGTTCTTTGGCTTCAGGTGTAAAATGCTTTTTCACGTACACTTTTCCGATGATTTCACCCAAACCACCATTTACGGCATTCACGGCTCTTTTCCAATCCTCTTCTTGTTCTGGCGTACCGTACAAAACTTTGTCATAGAACTCAAAATCTTCTTTATCCAAAGCAGTGGTCAAACTACCCGCACTCTTATTAATCAATCCCCATTTCAAATAGATTTTCCAAGTATCAATTGGTGTATTTTTGATCAAGCCGTTCAAGTTTTTAGTATACGCCACTTGCGATAAAACAAGGCTTTTTTCATGATCCATTCCCGCCTTTTTGAGCATCGCCGACCAATCAAAATCTGGCATCACTGTTTTCAAGTCTTTGATGGCGTATTTGTTGTACAAAGCTGCGGTATTTCTTGTTTCCTCTTTGGTCATTTGGATCTTTGCTATTGCGGTTTCCAATGCCATAATTTTGGCCGCATTTTCTGCTGGATTAGCCATCCCTGCTAATTGTAACATTTTCTCGATATGCGTCACATATTTTTTACGAATATCCGCTGTTTTGGCATCGCTTTGAAGATAATATTCACGCTCTGGCAAGCCCAAGCCACCTTGCCAAGTCATCAAAGTGTATTGTTTTGGATCCTTAAAATCCTCGGTAACTGCAATCGAAAACGGCACAGAAATCCCAGTTCTATTGGCTTCCCCAAAATAAGCCGCCAAATCCGAATACGTAGTAATAGCATCTATGGCTTTTAATTCGGGTTGAAGTGGTGTAATTCCTCTGGCGTCACGATCTTTTCTGTTCAAAAATGAATTGTAGAAATCGCCGATTTTTTGCTCATCCGATCCTTGAGAAAAATTCCCCTTCGAAGCTTCTTCAATAATTGCTTTTACATCTTTTTGAGCTTGTTCATACAGCATATAACCTGCACCATAACTGGATTTATCGGCAGGAATTTTGGTGTTTTTGACCCAAGTTCCGTTAACATAAGACGCAAAATTGTCTCCCGGTTTCACTAAAGTATCCATGTTTTTTTGGAATATTCCCGAAATCAGCTCTGGTTTTTTATCGCATGAGGCCAAAATTAAAGTGGCTGCCAAAAGCGATAGTTTGAGGTTTTTCATAAAAGGTGTTTTTTTAGGGGTGGTTAAGGCTAAACTGTTCGTTTGTTACATTAGTCCATCGGTGT
>JBOFUD010000241.1:0-2393 GCA_051652385.1 Flavobacterium sp. | reverse complement strand
TTAAATTCCATCCCAATATGGCCGATAAAATAATTGCGGGTGCATAGATGGTTAATCCGGTTCCAAAACCTCGCTGTACCAGGAATAACACGGCGGCCAATGAGCGTGTTTTTAAATCAAATCGTTTTTCTAAATACTCGTAGGCCGTATAAACTTTGTATTTATGATAAATGGGAATGAAGGTGACGCAAATCAAAACCATAGCGATGGGCAATCCAAAATAAAATTGAACAAATCCCATCCCGTCATGGTAGGCTTGGCCTGGTGTGGACAAAAACGTGATGGCACTAGCTTGTGTCGCCATTACCGAAAGCCCAACTACATGCCAAGGCGTTTCGTTGTTGCCTAAAATGAAATCTTCAACGTTTTTACTTCCTTTGGTTTTCCATACCCCATAAAAGACGATGAATAAAAGGGTTGTCAATAAAATAATCCAATCGAATAGTTGCATAGGTTAGGCGTAGAGTTTCATAATTAGACTAAAAATCAAGACATATAGTATATTAGCTACAAGCACATAAGTGTAGTCTTTTTTCCAAATCGTATCTTTTTTGGTTGGCATAAACAGTGGTGTTAGTTGTTGATTTTTGGAGTAGGAATTTTGGTCTCTGATTTCACAGCAATCATATTGGCCATCAATTTGAAGGCACCAAGAACTCCTTCGGGTAATTCTCTAAAAAAACTTAATCCTGTGTAAATGTAATTCCCTTTTCCGTAAGGAGCTACCAATAGCGCTCCGTTTTTTGGTGTTTCTCCTTTATCATTAGACGAAAGGATAGGAGTGAAGGCGGCATCATACGTATTAGGGTAGTATAATCCTTGTTCTTGAGTCCAACCTTTAAAATCATTGGTGGTAATTTTATTAGGGTAATTCAAAATGGGATGGTTGGGAGCAAGAAAACGAACTTCGGCATTTTCTTCGGTAACACGGTCACGAGAAACTTTCAGCGGATAGGGCGCTAAGTTTGGTGTAACTAAATCATCGGTGGTGTTGTATTGAACAATCATTGTTTTTCCTTCTTTTACAAAATCAAACAAAATGGCTTGCTTGTTAGCCAAAGCCTGAACGGTATTGTAGGCACGAACCCCCGTCATGACCACATCAAAAGCAGCCAAACGCTCGGGCGAAATTTCTTCTGCTTTTAATAGTGTAACTTGGTAGCCCATTTGCTCCAAACTCGCCGGAACTTCATCGCCAGCTCCCATGATATAGGCGATTTTTTCATGATTGGTTTTCAAATCGACTCGCAAAAATTTAGCTTCGGCGTTTTTTAAAACTTGTTGCTTGGTAATATGATTAAAGTCGAGAAGGATTTGGCTTTTGTCCAATCGTTTGTCTCCAATAACGATGATGCTTTTGGCAACAATTTCTTGGGTGTTTTTTGGCGGAGTTACGGTAAAATAGACGGTTTTTTCGCTTCCTTTTTTATCCAAATTAACTTCGATGAACTCGGGACTGATTTTCCATTCTTTTCCCAACTCGAGTTGAACAATAGCTTTTACCGCTTCTTTTCCTGCTTTTATTTTTATCCCAACGCTTTTGCTTTTTTCATTGGTAAACAACAGCACTTTTTCAGTAAAAGTTGAGGTGGCTTCGGGAACAATATCCAAAAAATTATACATTTCGCCTTTTACATCATCATTATACTTGTACACTACGGAGCGTTCAAATGGAATTTCGACGCCTTCTATAGCGACCGTAAAAACAACTTTGGCGTCTCGTTCTTTTTCTGGAAGGCCAATTTCGTTGGGATTGCTAACGGTGTACATGCCTACAGTACCTTTTTCTGCTAACCAATACGGTTGGGTGTAGGCCATAGTTTCTGGTACCGAAAGATCAAGCGAGAAGTTGATGGTTTTATTTTGAGACAAAGGCATATTTTGAATCGTCGTATTTTGGCTTGGCAAGGTGGTTACACTTTTTAATACCATCGGAACCGCAGATCGATTGATCGCTTCTATCTTAAGTTGTACGGTGCTTCCTGGAGTAGTTTCTTGGGTAGCGGCCACGGCTTCAAGATACAAACCAGCGCAGGCTGCAATTATTTTTTTTGCTTCGGCTGCTTTTTGTTTCGACCAATGATTTTCTTCTAATTGCAACATCATTTGATATACTTTGACCAGTTTTGGTATACTAGCGGCTGGATTGTTGTAATTGAATTCTTTACTAATTAAAGAAAGGAGCTCACCAATAGCTTTCCCTCCTTTAACGCGGTTCCAGCTGGTGTCGATTCCATCAAAGAGGGAACCGTTTGCGGGTACTTTTTCTCCATTTAAAAATTCTAAATATTCAGTTTCCTCGCCACGCGTTCCGGTGCTTCCAAAGCCTTGCGATTGGTGCGAGCTTCTACTCAAAGCTGCAATTTCTTGATTGGATTTCCCTAAGTTAGAAT
>JBOFUD010000240.1:0-6763 GCA_051652385.1 Flavobacterium sp. | reverse complement strand
AAAAAACAATTTGTCATTGAGGGCGAAACAATCATCTTAGAAGCCGGACAATCCATACATATTCACAAAAACACCCGAGTACAATATTCTAATCCCTTCGCGGAGCCTTGCGAATACCTCGCAATTTGCACCCCAGCGTTTGATTTTAATAAAGTACATAGGGAGTAAAACAAAAATCCCAAATCTAATTTACCTTTTTAGATTTGGGATTTTTTTAATTTACATTCAACAACTGAATAATTTTCTCTTCTACCTCTGGACTATCCCAATTATTTTCTATATCAGGAAATTGCATTATTTGATCCATAATTTCATTTTGAAAATCGCCTATTGCCAAGGCTTCGGCATAGGGTTGCAAACTAAAAGTAACACGGCTGTACAAAGGCATCCATAAATTAGGATGTTTGTCCGAAAACCATTTCTCGATTTTTTTCTGCAATAAAAATTTCGGATCGGCCGTTTTGGCGCTCATTTCCATAAAATTGCGTCTCGAAAGCTCGGCTATTGCATCTGCATTAGGTTTTCGTGACTTTTGATATTCTGAAAAAATCTGGCTCCAATCGTCTCCATATTTCAAAATCATTTCATTTAATATTGTGATATCTTCAAAACCTGAATTCATCCCATGACCGTAAAATGGAACAATGGCATGCGCCGAATCACCAATTAAAGCTACTTTATCTTGATGCGTCCAAGGATAACATTTTGTCATTACTAAATAACTTGTTGGATTTTTGAAAAAATCTTCTACTAGGTCAGGAATTACATCTTTGGTGTCTGGAAAATATTCGGCAAAAAACGCCACTAAACTTACTTCGTCTTTTAAATTTTCAAAAGAATTTTCCCCCTCAAAAGGCATGAATAAAGTACAGGTAAAACTCCCGTCTAAATTGGCCAATCCCATCAACATAAAATTACCCCGAGGCCAAATGTGCAGTGAATTTTTGTCAATTTTATGGGTCCCATCAGGATTAGCAGGAATATGCAATTCCTTGTAACCAATTTTCATGAATTCTTGCGAATAATCAAACTGAGATTGTCGCTGCATGCGATGCCGCACCCTTGAAAAAGCTCCATCAGCCCCAAAAACCAGATCATATGGCAACTCCTTCCACTCTCCTTGCTCGGTTTCTCCCTCATAGAGCGTGGCATTTGCCAAGGAGACATCCCAAATTTTTCTATTAAAAAAGAATTCGGCACCGGCTTCTTCCGCCAAATCGATCATTTTTCGATTCAGTACACCACGAGAAAGAGAAAAAATAGATTCTCCTTCTTTACCATATAATTGTGTTGTAAAAGTACCATCTTGGAGGTGTATGCCTCGTTGATCCACTTGGATTCCAATTTTTTTAATTTCAGTTTCGAGTCCAATATCCTGCAATGTTTTCCATCCTCGATGAGACATTACCAAATTAATAGAACGTCCAGAAAACGCCACGGTTCTAATATCAGGACTCCTGTCGTAGACGTGCACCGTGTGGCCTAATTTTTTGAGGTAAATCGCCAATAAAGTCCCTACCAAGCCCGAACCCACAATGGCTATTTTTTTGGATGTTTGCATGCAATGAATATAAAAGTTAAGCAAAATTACTGATTAAAAAGGATAGGTGCTTTACAATACTTACTTTTTAAAAGGCTGAAGCAGCAACTTTGTTGAACTTTTTACAATTTCGGCCTTATTCATTTTCATTTTCCTAAATTTCCCCTCGTTGTACATTTTGGCTTGATCTGTGTAATGAACACTCATTGGATTGCCTGATTGTCCCGTGGGCAAAATACTCCAGCTATTTTCTACATCCGAGAAATCAATAATTCTTCGTGTTGAAGGTCCACCGGTAACGTTGTAAATTCCAGAATCATTCAAGCCAAACATCAAATTATTAATCACTTCATTGGTGCCTGAAATTTCAAAAGGCCCTACATTAAAAATGGGTTGCAATAGTTTAACTTTTCCCAAGGGATGATGGTGTTCTACAGTATGTACTTTGCTCCACGTCCACTCAGAAACATCAGTTCCTAATTGTTTCTCTAGAGCTAAAATAGCTTCTTTGTACGATTTTTGAAAAATAAAAGCTTGGGTTTCTTTAATCGCTTTGGTGGTACTATCATCCCACCAAACCGAATTTGGATTGGCAACTAGTTTCGTTGCGACTTGTTTCCCGATATGCGTTCCTAAAAATTGCTCGAATTTATTCTTGCCTAATTCATCTTCGAAAGTATTTTTCAAATATAAATAAAGCCATTTATTATAAATCGTAGGCGCAACTTGTGCCAAATTATTATCGCCATTCCACTTTGTTAAAATAGCAAAAGCTTCTTTTTGGTTTCCTGAAAGTGATTGTTTTGCAACCGCTGACAGCATTATTTTAAGTGTCTCGGTAACTGTTGAAGAAGTGTTATCTACCATCATTAGGCTCACGTCTTTTTTGGTCCATTTCTCTTTAGCATCCAAAAGCGTTGTAATTCGTTTGGCTCTATCTTCTGGAAGATAATAGCCTGGGTATAAAAAACCATCAACGGCCTCGGGTTGATTGTTGGCTGAATAAACATAATTCCACGATGGATTTATCGCTGATGGATTTTTTGAAAAATCCAAATACTCGGCAATATCCTGTTTTCCAGAAGCACCCTCCAAAATAAAATTTGGATTCACACCTGGCTGATGTTTATACAACTTTCCTGTTGCCCACCACCCCACATTTCCTTTGGCGTCGCCGTACATGACATTTAACCCTGGCGCCGCTATCAACGCAACTCCCTTTTGAAATTCATCTATACTTTTGGCATGCGACAAACCATACACCGCTTCTAAAATACGAATCGGTTGCTGGGTATAAATCCAAGAAAGCGCAATGGGTTGGTTCGGATTTAATTCTTTGATTACATCACTTACTATTGGCCCGTGTCGGCTTATTTTAACTTTCATAGACACCTCAGAAGAATCTTTAACTTTTATGTTTTTGGTACGAATTTCATACTTCTGATACCCTTTTGGAGTGAGATAACTATTGGCATCCCTCGGATTATTTTGTTCCTGATACAAATCTAAATCATCATTTTCGAACATCGTCAATCCATAAGCATACTTTCGATTGTGGCCTAATAGCGGATAGGGTGTTCCTGCTAAGTAATACCCGTACAACTCAAAATCAGGTGTTACAATATGTGCTTCATACCAAGTGGCAGGTTGTGAAAACCCAATGTGCGGATCGTTAGCAAAAATCACTTTGCCATTTTCTGTTTTTAGTGGCGCAATGACCCAACTGTTACTTCCTATAAAAGGCGGAATAGGAGATTGGTCCAGCAAAGTAGCTACAGATTTTGCGATCGCCGCATACTCTTGTATTTTGCCTTTTTGATTTTTTATTCTTGTGGTTCCCAGGGCACCATCCAATCCAAAATCTTTTAAATAGTTTTCCCCCAGTTGATTTCGGATATCCGTCAATAAAGGATCAGTTTTTTGAGCCATAGCAAAACTAAAAGACATGTAACCGAAAATATTATAAACATCTTTAAGTGTAAATTTTTCTTTTTTCACCCCCACCAAATGAAATTCAACAGGTGTTTTTCCTTCCTCCAAATATTGATTGATCCCATCCAAATAGGCTATTGCCAGTTGGTAGTCTTTCCCTTTTTTGTCCAATTTGGCAATCGCAGCTTCAGAAGCTTCTTCGATACCTAAACTCGCAAAAAACAAATCGTTTTTTAAAGTAGCAGAACCAAACAGTTCAGATAAACGCCCCGGAACAATTCGACGCATCAATTCCATTTGCCACAACCGATCTTGAGCATGAACGTACCCCAAAGCGACCATAGCATCTTTTTGACTTTCGGCATAAATATGAGGCACCCCAAAATCATCAAAATAAACGGTGGTGGTATGCTCTAAATTCTTAAGTACCAATTCGCCTTTATAATTAGGTTTGGTGTAAAAGGCATAACCCACCAAAACTAAAGCAACGACGACACAAAAAACAAAAAGGAACAAGGCTATTTTTTTTACTACTTTCATTTTTTTTTATTTAGAAACAAATATAAAGGTATCCAATAGACTTTTTGATCTTGTTAAGATCATATATGGGTCGAAATCTAAAAAAAATCATAAAAAAAATATTTTTTTGTTTAATAAATACCAAGTTTAGATAAACAAAAACTATCTTTGGTTGTAACAAATTCAAAATCATGAAGCATTTAAACAAAGAAAGTATTATTCTTCTGGATAAAATTTCAAAATTAAATCTTATCAATTCCTGTACCGGATACAAATCAGCTAATTTGATAGCGACCAAATCTATATCAGGAGAGACCAATGTAGCAATTTTTAGCAGTATTACCCATTTAGGAAGCAGCCCCGCCTTGATCGGTTTTATCTTGAGACCGACCACTGTGCCAAGAGACACCTACAAAAACATCATGGAAACGGGTTATTTTACAGTTAACCACATCACCATTGATATGATTACCGATGCACACCATACCTCAGCTAGCTACGAAACAGGCATCTCTGAATTTGATAAAACCAATTTGACCGAGGAATATAAAGAGCAACTGCCAATCCCATTTGTAAAAGGAAGTCCTGTGCAACTCTACTGCAAATATGTAAATGAATATGCTATCAAAGAAAATGACACAATTCATATCATCGCTTCTATTGAGCACCTCTTTTTTGAAGAAGAACTGCAGCACAAAGACAGCTGGCTGCAATTGGACAAGGGCAACGTAATTACCTTAAATGGTCTAGACGGTTATTGTTTGCCCAAAATAGTAGATCGTTTTCAATACGCAAGGCCAGACCAACCCACAACATCATATTTCAAACCATGAAAAAACTGCGACTAATTTTAGGCGATCAGCTCAACGAGAATCATTCTTGGTTCTCCGCCACAACGGATGATTGTTTGTACCTGATGGCCGAAATGAAACAGGAAACTACCTATGTAAAACACCACATCCAAAAAGTGGTAGCATTTTTTTTGTCGATGCGAAATTTTTCAGAAAATCTTCAAAAAAAGGGCCACCGAGTAGTCTACTACGCCATAAATGACCCAGATAACGTGCATGATCTAGATAAGATACTTTCAAAATGTATCGCCCAATATGACATAGAACAATTTGAATATCAACTGCCCGATGAGTTCCGATTAGACCAACAATTAAAAACAATCGCGGGTAAGTTAAACATTCCAACGCAAGCTTTCGATACCGAACATTTTTATACTAGCAGGGAAGAATTGACCACTTTTTTCTCCGGTAAAAAAACACTTTTGATGGAATCCTTTTACCGTCACATGCGAAAAAAGCACGATGTTTTAATGGAAGTACAAAATCCTGCAGGAAATCAATGGAATTTTGACCATGATAACCGCAAGAAATACAGCGGACAAGTCCCCATTCCAGAAAACATCGAATTTTCAAAAGATGTAACAGCCCTTCTTCAAGAGATAGAATGGGCCGGAGTGACTACTTTTGGAAACATTACAGCTTCCCAATTTACTTGGCCCACTTCAAAATCAGAGTGCCAGGCAATGCTACGCTATTTTTGCTCTGATTTATTACAACATTTTGGAGATTATGAAGATGCCATGCATACGAATGAAAAGTTCTTGTTTCATTCCCGTTTATCGTTTGCACTCAACAGTAAAATGCTCGCCCCTTCAGAAGTGATTGATACCGCGGTGACCTACTTTTACCAAAACGAAAACACCATTACAGTCTCACAAATAGAGGGTTTTGTGAGACAAATATTAGGTTGGAGAGAATACATTAGAGGGATTTATTGGAAAGAAATGCCTAATTATAGCACCATGAACACCCTTGAAAACACCAATCCTTTGCCTTCTTTCTTTTGGAATGGTTCTACAAAAATGAACTGTCTGCATCATGCCATCAACCAAAGTTTGGATGATGCCTATGCACATCACATTCAGCGATTAATGGTAATTGGCAATTTTTGTTTGCTCACTCAAACCCATCCCGACGCAGTTGACGCCTGGTATCTTGGCGTGTACATTGACGCCATAGAATGGGTAGAACTACCCAACACCAGAGGTATGTCGCAATATGCCGATGGTGGAATTTTGGCCACAAAACCTTATGTTTCATCTGGAAATTACATCAACAAAATGAGTAATTATTGTGGTAAATGCCACTACAACGTAAAAGAAAAAACAACCAGCACTGCCTGCCCATTCAACGCCCTATATTGGAATTTTCTAGACGATAAAAAAGAGTACTTCAAAGGCAATCAACGAATGGCAATGATGATGAATTTACTACAAAAAATAAAACCCGAGGAACTTTTCGAAATAAAAACTAAAGCGCTGGATATCATTACAAACATTGACAATTATTAACAAAATATGACATTTATCAGTTATTTTATCGTTACAAATGATAACATTTGTAAGCAATAAAATGCTGAAAAAATATGACAATTAAAAAAACACCTCATACTTTTCACATCCCCGTGATGGGATTGGCCTATACTATAGATAGTCCAATACGTGTTGGACACCTAGGAATCTCCTCGGTAGTTTCCATCGCAGATGATGAATTGATAGAAAAAATGAATGCATTTTACAGTGAAAAATTTGAAATTCCTTACAAAGAAATCACACAAAAAATCCATGATTACAGAGCCAAAAGAATTACTTCTTATCTGAATTTAGTGGATGGTATTGTGAAGAAAAAATTTGAGGGTTTCAAATCAGACCTAGTAGAAAGCAAACAAGCATTGGATAATTATATTGCGCAATTACCCAAT
>JBOFUD010000239.1:0-2754 GCA_051652385.1 Flavobacterium sp. | reverse complement strand
GTGGCATTTTTGTGCATCAAATTGAGTATTTACACCACGTTTTGCCTCAAGTCCCTGATTTGCTTAAAGAACCCTTATTTGGACTTTTATTCGGTGCGCTTGCACTACTCGTTGTTACTTTGATTAAGAAAGCAATGGGTAAAAAATAAACAAACATAACATTTTCAACACCTTACGAGTTAGCTTTTATTTTACATCAAAATAAAAGCTACCTTTATTTTTTTATTATCTCTTTAAAAAAATGGCGCAAAAAACTATCGAAACCGATCAATGCGTAACTGATTTTGTTGAAAAATTTGTTTCTACAGAACAAAAGAAAAAGGATAGTTCGACATTAATTGCACTCCTGCAGGCTGTTTCTGGTTATGAAGCCAAAATGTGGGGAGCCTCTATTATTGGTTTTGGCCATTATCACTATAAATACGAAAGCGGACACGAAGGGAATGCACCACTTCTGGGTTTTTCACCCCGAAATTCTGCGATTTCGTTGTATGTATTTACCGGGCTCGAGGAGCACGAACCCCTTTTGGTTCGTTTAGGGAAATTCAAAAGAGGAAAAACTTGTTTGTCTGTCAAGAAACTCAGCGATATCGATTTGGATCAATTGCAAATCATTATGAAAGCCACTATCGACTATTTACAAAATAAATAGCCTTGGGTTTCAATCAAAAATATCCTTGAACAGCATTAGTTATTGTACAACATTAAGATTCGGAGTAGGAATTTTTCCTACAAGATCCTTCGGGCATTCCCTGCCATTTTGATTCAACTAGGAGAAAATAAAGAAAAACTTCGGTTCTTGAATGATTACAGCAAATATGTTGTAAATTTGAAGCATATTTGCTTTTTTTATTTTAATTTAAATCTTTTAAAAACCGCAAAAAATTATTCCAATGGAAAATGAGAACCCAAGAAAAAAGTCTTTTGATCCGCAAGAAAGTATAAGTAGAGCAAAAGAATATAAGATTTCAAAACCAAAATGGCACATCTTATCAGAAGGAAATGACTATATATGGAGCTCAAAATTGGAACGCGTAAGCATCATTAGAAAAGGCATTCCCTACGAATCCATTGAAGGGATCAGTAAGAGAATTAATCTTCCTGTAAAGGATGTACTGTTTTTATTTGGATTACCACAAACCACCTACAATAAAAAAAGAAGAGAAAAATCCTTACTTAGTGGCAGAGACAGCGAACTAGTTTTATTGCTTACCGAACTAGTTGATTTTGGTATCGAAGTATTTCATCATGAAGAAGAAAAATTTCAAAGATGGTTAAAAAAACCCAACTTCGCTTTGGGAGGTCATACCCCGGAGCGTTTATTAGATTCAACTACTGGCATACAAGAAGTCAAAAATTGTTTGAATAGACTAGAACACGGGAGCTTTGCCTAATTATGAAAGTGTTCAGAATCGAAAGAGAAAAATATCTAGCTACCACTTTAAAAGGAATTGGTGCGGCATTGAGTGAGGGTTTTAGATGGAATAGTGCCAATACACATTTGGTGTATACAGCTGAATCTAGAGCATTAGCTACTTTAGAAATAGCCGTTCATCTTGACTTAACCCATGATTTACCAACCGATCGTTTTTATGTTGAATTATTTATTCCCGACGACATTGACATTCTTGATTTGCCCATAGCAAGTCTTCCTGAAGGTTGGGATTCGAAACCTCCGTTACTAGAAACACAATACGTTGGTGATGATTTTGTGTTACAAAGCGAAGCGTTGATCTTGCGAGTTCCTAGCAGTATCATTCCTCAAGAATACAACTATTTGATTAACCCATATCATCCTGAAATTAAAAAAATAGAAATTATAGGAACAGAAAAGCTTGTCTTTGACCATCGCTTACAAACAAAATAAAAGCATCTTTAGTTGACACGTATCTGTACTTTGCACTCAAAACTTTCATTTTCCCTCATTAGAACTCTTTGAAAAAAATACCTATTTTTGCACTCTAAATTTTAAGTCATGCCAAATAAAAAATACAAAATAGCGGTTATTCAATTAAACCTCAACGATGTTGCCGAAAACAACTTAAAAAAATGTTTACACTGGGTTCGAGAGGCCGCGCAACAAGGCGCAGAAGTCATTTCGTTGCCCGAATTATATAGCAGTCATTATTTTTGTCAAAGCGAAGATGTAGCTAATTTTGCTTTAGCAGAACCTTTATACAGTACTTCCTTTGTTGCTTTTTCGGCTTTGGCCAAGGAATTAGGGGTGGTCATCATTGTTCCTTTCTTCGAAAAAAGAATGGCTGGAATTTACCACAACAGCGCTTACATCATCGATACCGATGGAAGTGAAGCGGGATTGTATCGCAAAATGCACATTCCAGATGATCCTCATTTTTATGAAAAATTCTATTTTACGCCAGGTGATTTGGGTTTCAAGGCTTTCCCTACACAAAAAGGAAAAATTGGTACGTTAATTTGTTGGGACCAATGGTATCCAGAAGCAGCGCGATTAACCGCTTTACAAGGAGCTGACGTGTTGTTTTATCCCACCGCTATTGGTTGGCATCCTTTAGAAAAAGAACAATATGGCGAAAACCAACACGGCGCTTGGATGAATGTGATGAAAGGTCACGCAGTAGCGAATGGTGTATATGTAGCCGCAGCCAACCGTATTGGTTTGGAACAATACATCGAAGGAACCGCTGGAATCCAATTCTGGGGATCGTCGTTTATAGCAGGACCACAAGGCGAAATTTTAGCACAAGCTTCTCACGATAAAGAAGAAATACTACT
>JBOFUD010000238.1:0-5141 GCA_051652385.1 Flavobacterium sp. | reverse complement strand
TTGTGCTGTGTTTCTGATAAATAGTACAAAATAGCACCCGAAGCCACCATTCCTTCTTTCAATTCTTCAACACCAAAACCTTTTAATGACGTGGTTTGAAAATGCTTTGTTAAAATCTCAAAGGCATAATCTTCTTTGTAAATCCAGTCTTCGAGATAAAAACTATGATAATCATCCCCAAAAGTTTCACGAAAATTATTTTTATTGTTTTTAGGAACCAACACTTCGCTTGGGCTGAAATTCTGCAATAACTTATCAATATATTCTGCATTTCCTTGAGCCGTAAGAAATTCACCCGTAGAAACATCCAAAAATGAAATTCCGATGTTTTTATTGGTGAAATATACTGAAGCCAAAAAATTATTGGTTTTGGATTGCAACACCTCATCGTTCATAGAAACTCCAGGCGTAACCAATTCCGTCACACCTCGTTTGACGATAGTTTTGGTTGTTTTTGGATCTTCCAATTGATCACAAATAGCTACACGAAGTCCCGCTTTTACTAATTTTGGCAAATACGTATTGATAGAATGATGCGGAAAACCCGCCAATGCTGTCTCCGTTTCAGATCCTGCTCCTCGTTTGGTTAAGGTAATTCCAAGTATTTTGGAAGCACGAACGGCATCATCGCCAAAAGTTTCATAGAAATCGCCTACTCGAAACAACAAACAAGCATCAGGATATTTCCTTTTAATTTCATTGTACTGTTTCATCAATGGCGTTTCCTTTACGCCTTTTTCTTTTGCTGCCAAATTAGTGGGAATTAAATTCGAAAAAATATGTCAGCGAATGTATAGATTTCTAGTGAATAATGGCGATTCAAAAATCAAAATTTTAAGACACAAGTGTACTAGAATTTGTAATTTTTACTTAGATTTGCGATACTTAAAATTAAATCTTATGAAAAAAATAATCACTCTTTTATTAGTTTTCGGTTTCGGAATAGCGACTTCAACAGCACAAGAAACCTCTAAAAAATTAAAAAAGGCAAAAACAACCGTTACAAAAGTAGTCGGTGCCGGATTGGTATTCCAAAACGAAACACTTGATTACGGGACTATTGCACGTGGCGCTGATGGAAAACGTGAATTTACATTTACTAACAACGGAAACGCACCATTAATCATCAGTAATGCACAGGGATCTTGTGGATGTACCGTACCAAGCATACCAAGAGAACCTATTTTACCAGGAAAAAACGGAAGTATTGGGGTTAGTTACGATACCAACCGTGTGGGTGCATTTACCAAAACCGTTACGGTATCATCTAATGCCGCAGGACAACCTTCAAAAGTTTTAACTATTAAAGGAACTGTTACTGCTGAAGGTGTAAAAAGCTAATATCAAAAAAAAAAAAACATACTTTAAAAGCTTCCTGACTTTAGGAAGCTTTTTTTTTAAATAAAAACGACTATGAGAAAGCTTGAAAATAGTGAGCTCGACAGAAAATCGATAGAAGGATTTAAGAAATCTGAAAAAACACCGCTAATCTTAATTTTAGACGATATCCGAAGCCTGCATAATATTGGTTCCGTTTTTAGAACTGCTGATGCTTTTTTGGTAGAAAAAATCATATTATGTGGCATAACCGCTACACCTCCAAACAAAGAAATTCACAAAACAGCCTTGGGCGCTACAGAAACGGTGACATGGGAGCATTATGATAATGTTCTAGAAGCCATTGCAACTCTAAAAAAAGAAGGTGTCATTACTTTAGCAATCGAACAAGTCGAAAGCGCTATTTTTCTGCAAGATTTTAAAGTAGATCCTTCAAAAAAATATGCTTTAGTTTTTGGCAACGAAGTGCATGGTGTAGCGCAAGAAGCAGTGGCGCTTTGCGATGGATGTCTCGAAATTCCCCAACTAGGCACTAAACATTCACTTAATATCTCCGTGAGTGCTGGCATTGTGGTTTGGGATTTATTTAAACAATTTAACTATTAAAGGAATATTTGTAGCAACTCTTGTCATTTCATTGGTTTTACCCGAAAAATCATCGCACTGCTAGTTATTCTGTAGAATAAACGATATTTTTATGTAATGAAAATTCCCCGAATTAACAACGTTATACTAGCTTTGGTTGTCTTGTTTACCAATCTAATTTTTGCTATAGATCCGCCAAAAATAACTGCTACCGGAAATCAAACATACTGTCCAGGAACCTCGATAAAAATCATTAAAACGCTAAGTATCACCCATGATCTTTCCGAACCCGATACTGAAGCCATGTTCGTTCAAATCTCTACAGGCTTTAGTGGCACATTCGATAAACTTACCCTTGACAACCCCGTTTCGCATCCAAACATCACAAGCAGTTGGGATCCATTGGCTGGTAAATTAAAACTATCCAGTCCTACAGGAGTTAAAGTATCCTACACAGACTTCATTGCCGCCTTAAAAGATGTTTCGTACCGCAATTCCTCAACCGCGCCGTCTGGTAGCCGTTCCTTCTCTATCACCCTTGGTCAAGCGAATTACCTTCCATCCACAGGACATTATTATGAGTTCGTGCCAGATATAGGGATTTCGTGGACAGCTGCAAAAGCTAAGGCCGAAACAAAAAAACACTATGGTTTACAGGGCTACTTAGCCACGCTTTTATCTTTAGACGAAGCCAAACTCTGTGGAGAACAGTCCAATGGAGCTGGATGGATTGGCGGAAGCGATGCCGAAACAGAGGGCGTTTGGAAATGGGTAACCGGTCCCGAAGCTGGAACCATTTTTTGGAACGGTGTCGCTAATGGATCTACTCCTAATTTTGCATATTGGAATAATAACGAACCCAATCAATACAACGGAGCCAATGAAGATTATGCTCACATCACTGCTGCTGGAGTAGGCAAACCAGGTTCTTGGAATGACCTAACAATTACAGGAGATATTAGCGGAAACTATCAACCCAAAGGCTACATAGTAGAATATGGTGGCATGCCCGGAGATCCTACTTTACAACTTTCAGCGAGCACTTCGATTACTATTCCCATAATTCTTAGCACAACACCCGCAGCAAAATGTGATCCTGGTAGTGCAACATTACAAGCCACCGCATCTATAGGAACTATCAATTGGTACGATCAAAACTCAGGCGGGAATTTAGTTGGCAGTGGTTCTAGTTTTACCACTCCTTTTTTAAACTCCACTACAACTTATTATGTATCAATAACATCTGGAGGGTGCACTACTGCCAGAACAGCTGTTGTTGCTACAATCAATCCAATTCCAACCATAACATCAACCAATACACCGGTGAACAATTGCGGTCCAGGTTTAGTAACACTAACCGCAACTCCATCTTCGGGAACGGTTAATTGGTATGCTGATACTACGAGCACTACTAAATTAGCAACAGGAACCACCTACGTTACTCCGTTTTTGAATGCGAACACTACTTTCTATGCCGAAGCAGAGAATACAACTTGCACCAACAACACTAGAGTTCCTGTAGAAGTGAACATTTATGCGCTTCCAGCTGTTACCGATGAAGAACTAATCATTTGTCAATTGAATGCGGTAACTCTTGATGCTGGCCTGATCGGTATGTCTTATTTGTGGTCAACAGGAGCCACTACCGCAACGATTCAGGCGCATGATGTTGGTAGTTTTTATGTCGATTGTACCAGTCCAGCTCCTGAGAATTGCACAAGTAGAAAAAACTTCACGATCCTCCGGCAAATTGTTCCTGAAATAAAAGCAGTGATTGTAAATGAAACCACTGTAACCATAGAAGTAACGAATGCAGCACCGTATTTTGAATATTCTCTTGACAATATAAATTATCAACCTTCAAATGTTTTTACGGAGGTGTCTGGTGGAATTCAAACCGCTTATGTGCGAGATAGTAGTTTTTGTAATTGGGATCAAAAGCAATTTATAGTAATTAATCCTCCAAAATTTTTCACTCCAAATAATGATGGGTTCAATGATAGCTGGCATGTGAAAGATTTTGAAACTTTCCCAGAAGCAAGAATCTCTATTTTTGACCAATACGGAAAATTACTCATCGAATTATCGCCTTCGAAATTATCATGGGATGGTCGATTTAATCAAAATCCCTTGCCTTCTTCGGATTATTGGTATGTATTAAAACTAGACGATTCTGGAGTAGAAAAAAGAGGTCATTTTTCGTTAAAAAGATAGCAAGAAGATTGTACTTGTTGCCAAAAAAGCCAAGTGCCAACTCTTTAGCCCCGATCGAAGCGGCATCCTTTGGGAACGCGATAGCGGGCACAAAGATATAGCGTAGAGCGGGAAACTTGTTGGCAAAAAAAACGTTTTGATTCGCTTCTAAAAAAAGTAAAAATCAGTAATTATTTCTGAATTTTTTTCTGAATTTCGTTGAGCACAAAAGTATAATCGGATTGGTTTTTGACGAAATCCAAATCGGAAACATCGATGATAAGTACGTTTAAATCTTGTTGCGATTTGATGTATTCTAGATAGCCGGTATTGATTTTGTCCAGATAATCTTCGGTGATGTTTTGCTCGTAACCACGACCGCGTTTTTTGATATTTTGCAACAATCGGGTGGTGTTTTGATACAAATACACGTACAAATCGGGCTTAGGCATTTCTTTGTAAATGATGGTAAAGAGGTTGCGATACAAACGGTATTCGTCTTCGGCCAAGGTGATTTTGGCAAAAATAAGCGATTTGAAAATATGATAATCGGCCACTACAAAATCTTTGAACAAATCAAATTGCGCCAAATCATCGGATAATTGTTGGTACCGATCGGCCAAAAAAGACATTTCGAGCGGAAAGGCATAACGGTTTTGATCCTTGTAAAATTTGGGCAAAAACGGATTGTCGGCAAAGCGTTCCAAAACCATTTTGGCATTGAAATCTTCGGCAATTTTGTGAGTCAAAGTCGTTTTTCCTGCGCCAATATTTCCTTCAAAAGCGATATAATTAAATTGTTCGAGCGGAATTTTGCTTAACGGGGCAGCGATGGCGGCCACCACAGTGCAGCGGCTTTCGTCGGTGGTTTGGGCGAGTAAATCGGGAATAGATTTTTTAAGAGTAGGATGTTCCCAATCTAACTTTAACTCTTGAAAAGGCAACAAAACGAATTTTCGCTCTTGCATCAAAGGATGCGGAATTTGGAGTTTTTCGGTGGCGACAATTTCCTCGTTGTAGGCAAT
>JBOFUD010000237.1:0-3053 GCA_051652385.1 Flavobacterium sp. | reverse complement strand
TCCTTTTTGGAGTTTTGAAACTCGGTAAATTGGCCGATTTCTTCCCTCTTTCGGCTATTCACGGAATGCTAGCTGCCATTGGAATAATAATCATTGCAAAGCAAATTCCTGTTTTACTGAACGACAATCCAAGCTTAGCAAAAGGAAAAGCACCTTTAGAATTGCTTGCCAACATTCCAAACTTCATTATGAATTTGGATCCAAAAGCAACATTAATTGGAATTGTAAGTTTGTCAATAATGCTGGGATGGCCGTATATCAAAAATAAAACGATCAAAATGATTCCTGCTCCTTTGGTGGTATTGCTTTTTGCTATTCCTTGTGAATTATTCATGCATTTCAAAGAAACAGAACCTGCTTATGCCTTGGTTAAGATAGGAAGTTTGGTAGATAACATCAATATAAATGTAAGTTTCGATGGCTTTGCACAAACAGGTTTGTTCATTAAGTATGTAATCATGTTTGCATTGGTAGGAACTATAGAATCTTTACTAACTGTAAAAGCAATTGATTTAATGGACCCTTACAAAAGAAAATCAAACATGAATCAAGATTTGATTGCTGTGGGGATTGGGAATACCATTGCAGCGATTTTTGGTGGATTACCCATGATTTCTGAAGTGGCTCGTTCTTCTTCAAACGTAAACAATGGAGCAAAAACTCGTTGGGCCAACTTTTTTCATGGTTTCTTTATTTTACTATTTGTGGTGTTAGCAGCTCCAATTCTAGAAATGATTCCAAATGCAGCTTTGGCAGCTATGCTAATTACAGTGGGAATCAAATTAACGCATCCAAGAGAATTTATCCATACCTTAAACATTGGAAAAGAACAATTGGCTATTTTCTTAATTACTATTTTCTTTACTCTTCATGAAGATTTACTGGTAGGAATTGCAGCAGGGATTTTATTAAAAATCTTCTTTCACTTGATTCATGGTGCTCCAATTAGTTCTTTATTCAAGGCTACCGCTTTGGTTTCCTCAAACGGTGATGATTATCTAGTCGAGGTAGAAAAGTCAGCTATTTTTAGTAACTTTTTGGGAATCAAAAGTAGATTGGATGCACTACCATCAGCCATGAATGTGACCATTGATTTTACAAAAACAAAACTAGTAGATCACTCGGTTATGGAAAACCTTCATCATTTTGAAAACGAATATGTAGCAAAAGGTGGAAAGGTAACCATAATTGGTTTAGATGATCATATCACTTTCTCTGATCACAAATTGTCTTCTAGAATGAAAGGTCAAAAATAATTGTACTAATTCGTTTGATTTTAGTTAGGGTTGCGATTGTACTTCCCACAAGAAAATACTTGTGGGAGTACTACCCGCGTTCCTATATTCAAAAACATCTTCACTTTATAAAACAAAATGAAAAAAAAAGTAATACTCCCAATACTATTAACGTTCCTTCTCTTGAATTTTACCGGAGCTTACGCTCAAGTAAAATCGCAGAATAATGACATTTGGTTCCATTATTTTGGAAAAAACATGCTTACCAAAAAGACATCCGTTTCTTTTGAAGCCGTAATGCGCTATGCAAATGGCTTTAGCGAAAAACAACAATGGTTTGTTCGTCCATCTATAGATTACCAGTTTACTAAGCGATTCATGGGAAGCCTTGGTTACTCGCACTACAACACTTATTCTTATGGTGATCCTGCTATGAATAAAATTAGTATTCCCGAAAATCATGTTTGGATACAAGGTATTTACACTTTTGTCTCAGGCGATTTTAAATTTGTCAATCGTCTACGAGATGAATTTAGATATGTTGGTGTTGCGGTCGGGCAAAAAGACCCCGTAACAGGCCAAACAGAATACACCATAGACCATTTTGATTATAGAAACCGACTTCGTTATCTTTTCTTAGCCAACTATAATTTGACCAAAAAAGACGACAAGGTAAAACTCTTTACTTTTATTGGTGATGAAGTTTTTATGAATATTGGTAGTAATGCAGGAGCTACCTTTTTAAATCAAAATAGAATTATTGTTGGTTTTGGTTACAATATCAATGTGCATCATCAAATTCAGCTCTCTTACATTCATCAACATATTTGGAATTACAAGAATACGATTCAAGAAGATAATCCGACCTTGAGAATATCTTACATTACCAATTTTAACTTATAACTCTAGTTATCGAATGTCAATTTAACAAATACCTCACTAAAAAAAGAAAAACAGCAAGAACTAACTCGCAAAAAAACATCTATCAATATTCTAAGCTAATAGAATCTAAATTCCGTAATGGACTTCGAAACAAAACTGAATTATTCAATAAAAAGAAGAACTTACCGTCATTTTTTGAGGAATCAAATAAAACGGAAAAAACAAAAAATTAAGTGTTCATATTTTATCAATTGAAGAATTCCTTTTGAAATCGTCGTCTAGTTTAGTTATGATGAAAGAATGACATAATCAAAATTCGAAAACAAACAAATGCAGTTCTTTCCAATGAATCAAAATTTCATATATTTAAAACAGTTTCCAAACAATGTAGCATCGGTAATTTTTAATAAAAAAGTACAACTTAGCGATCAGAAATAGTAGCTTCATTTTTATAACGAATACCAATTTGTAAAATAGAATCCATACTTTTGCAAGCCAAAATAAAATTACAAGCACTCAGAAATTGAGTTAAATTTTTTATGAATCATTGGAAAGTTTTTTATTATAATTTCCAATCATTACACAAAAAAAGATGTAAAATATGTCATTAAAAAACAATCTGAAACTACCTGCCGATGGAATTGCAGGATTAAAAGAAAACTTTAAAACAGACGCCATTTCTGGTTTCATAGTGTTTTTATTAGCCCTGCCTTTAAGTTTAGGTATTGCCAAAGCGTCTGAATTCCCTCCTATTATGGGACTTTTAACCGCCATTATTGGGGGGTTAGTAGTTAGTTTGATGATGGGCTCAAAATTGACCATCAAAGGGCCAGCGGCCGGATTAATTGTGATTGTTGCCGGTGCGGTTGCCGAATTCGGTCAAGGAAACCCAATCACTGGGTGGAAACTTGCGCTCGGTGCTATGGCTGTTGCCGG
>JBOFUD010000236.1:0-4404 GCA_051652385.1 Flavobacterium sp. | reverse complement strand
TTCCCATTCCGAACAGAGAAGTTAAGCCCGCCTGCGCAGATGGTACTGCAATTTGTGGGAGAGTATGTCGCCGCCTTTCTTTAATCTGAAATTTTTTCAGATTCTTTAGAACCCTTCATCTTTGATGAAGGGTTTTTTTATAACCCACTTACACAAGTGAGGTACCTTAGCTCAGATGGTAGAGCAATGGACTGAAAATCCATGTGTCCCTGGTTCGATCCCTGGAGGTACCACTTGGCTCGGATGGTGAAATTGGTAGACACGCTGGACTTAAAATCCAGTGAACAGCAATGTTCGTGCGGGTTCAAGTCCCGCTCTGAGTACAAAAAAAACTCCAGTAGCTATTTTCTATTGGAGTTTTTTGTTTGATGATGATGGTGAGCCCATTTTTCAAACAGAATTTCAAGTCAAACTAAGGTAGATTTTTAAAATTCAATATTCCGGTTTGTTGGCTAAAATCGGTGATAACTTTGGGTCACATAAATTTAGCTGTCCGAACTGAAAGCCATCACGCAAACCAAAATTAAAATAATACTATGAGTAAAGTTAAAGTAACAAATTGATCGTAGGACTTATATTTACTATATCTCTTGTCTGAATTGTACCTTTCTATAAGATTAAATCATCTATCGAGGAACTAGGTCAATAATTTGTCGAATAACTGGTTTTTTAATATTTTTGTTTCGTCTGAAGAGTCCCATAAAATTATTTTATTTTTCGCAAAACAAAAATAAGGGAATCTCAGGCACTTTTCATTTAAGACTTTCGGATGGTAGTGATTGCAATTCAAACTTCAAATTAATGTAAAGCTGCTTTTATTCCTTATAGAAAAAAAATTCAGAATAAAATTATCTTTAATATTCAGTCAAAAGTTATATGGTATAATCAAACTTTACTTCTCTTCATTTTTGATCCACCAACACAAAGTTTTCGGTATGCACCGTTATGGCTCGCGGATGAAGCGGATTTTCGCGGATTTAAAAAAATCCGTGTTCATTCTTTTGAATTAGCGTCATCCGGTTCCATTTCAGAACTGAAAATCACGCTCATAACCACAACTGAATTAGTGAAAATTAGTGGAATTAGTGTTCCATTTTCAACAAACTAATTAGCGCACAAAAAATTAATATCTTCTATCAATCGCGCCATATCCTCTTTTTTGGTTCCATCATAAAAACCACGAACGCGTCTTTTTTGGTCCACCAAAACAAAATTTTCGGTGTGGACCATATCGTACAACTCCTCAGGTTTCCCCAATTTAACGGCCAAATACGATTTTCGAGCCATCGTATAAATTGCCTTTTTATCGCCCGTAACCAAGTTCCATTTGCTGTCGATCACACCATGCTTTTGAGCATACTTTTTAAGGACCGAAACACTATCAATCTCCGGAAAAACAGTATGCGACAAGAGCATTACTTTGGGATTATCTTTTATGGCAGCTTGCACTTCGGCTAAATTCGTGGTCATTTTAGGACAAATAGAACCGCAAGTGGTAAAGAAAAAATCGGCCACATACACTTTGCCTTCATACTCCTTTTGGGTAATGGTTTTCCCGTTTTGATTCACAAACGAAAAATCAGCAATCGTGTGCGCCTTACTCACATATTGCACTGTACTGTCCACCAACTCGGGGTTCACATCGGCAGGATTAAAAATAGGCAACATTTTTTTGGGCTTCAACGCATTGTAAAACAAGCCAATAGTAACAACAGAAAACACCAATAAAACGCCAAAAAACGCACGGTACTTATAGAAGAAAGCTTTCATTTGTAGGTTTTTAAAATAAAATAGAAAGACAAAAGGTGCCTTTCGTGCAAAATTACAAAACAACGGTCTGCCATGCACTACGCTTTTCAAAATAATTTGGGCGTGCCCCTACGTAAAAACTTCGGGTCGGGTCTCCGTTCCCGCTTTTTTTTATCCCGCGAAAAAACGGGATAAAAAAAGAGCTCCACTCCACCCCTCACGCAAAAAAAAAGACGTTATTCGTAAGCCAGAAGTCAAAAATATAAAATCAAATTTTTTATCAATACTTTAATAAAACCAACAAAAAATCAGTCACTTAATTTGCATTCTCACATTAACGTATTTTTTATTGCAAAAAGCACTTCCTTTTCTGTAACATTATCCTATTTTAAAACACCAATAATCGATAACTAATTCTAATTTAAATATGAATCCAAAAAAATCCACAAGCTTATTGTTGGCTTTGCCAGCAGTACTAAGTTTTGGCTGGTGCCAAGCGCAAAACGCTTCGGCCACAAAAGAACCCGGAATCAATGTCCAATACATGGATACAACCGTCAAACCAAGCGATGATTTTTTCCGGTACGTGAACGGAACTTGGTTGAACACTACCGAAATCCCAAGCGACAAAACCCGTTGGGGAAGCTTTGATGAATTGCGTCAACGCACCGACGCTGATGCATTGGCTATCCTAAAAGAAGCCGTAACAAATCCAGCCTACAAATCGAATACCGATCAAGGTAAAGCCATCAATTTGTACAAAACCATGTTGGATACCGTAAGTCGTAATAAACTAGGTATCGCTCCCCTAAAACCGTATTTAAAGAAAATCAATGCGGTTAAAAACGTAAAAGATTTACAAGCTTTATTAATCGAAATGGAACCTACAGGAGGCATTGGTTTCTTTGGCGCTGGTGTTGGTACGGATGCTAAAAACAGTAACGTAAACGTTATTTATTTAGGACCTGGATCCGTTGGGTTACCTGACCGTGATTACTATGTAGGCGAAGACAAAGATTCTAAGGAAAAAAGAGAAAAATACGTGCTTCACGTGGCCAAAATGTTACAGTATTTAGGAGATAAACCCGAAGTAGCCAAAGCCAATGCCGAGAAAATTTTGGCTTTAGAAATCGAAATGTCTACACCTCGTTTTGACCGTGTAGAGCGCAGAGACCGACGCAAATCGTACAACCCAATGACGGTGGCTGACTTGCAAAAAATGACGCCAGCTATTGATTGGAACGCGTATTTTGCAAAAATTGGCTTGCCAACCAACCAAACCATTATTGTGTCGCAACCCAAATACATGGTGGCGCTGGAAGGTATTTTAAACGAAAATAAAGTAGATCAATGGAAGGCTTATTTGCGTTGGTCTTTATTGAATAAAGCCTCAGGCCAATTATCTACTGCTATTGAAAAAGCTAATTTTGAATTTTATGGCAAAACCTTAACTGGCGCCGTAAAACAAAGACCGTTTGAAGAAAGAGCCTTACAAACCGTAACAGGATCGGTGGGAGAGGCTTTAGGAAAATTATACGTAGAGAAAAAATTCCCTGCTGAGGCCAAAGGTAAAGCCGAAAAAATGATCAAAAACATTTTCCGTGCCTACGAAAACCGCATCAATAACTTGTCGTGGATGTCGGCAGAAACGAAAATCAGTGCCATCGCCAAATTAAACAAACTAAGAATTAAAATTGGTTATCCAGACAAATGGAAAGACTACTCGGCTTTGACCATCAAAAGTCCTGAAGAAGGCGGAACCTTTTTTGAAAATGTAAAAAATATTGCCACTTGGCGCTATAAAGAAAACCTAGCCGATTTAGCGAAACCTGTAGACAAAGACCGTTGGGGCATGGCACCACAAACCGTGAATGCGTATTACAACCCTTCGAACAACGAAATTGTATTCCCAGCCGCTATTTTGCAACCTCCATTTTACAACTACCAAGCCGACGAAGCCGTAAATTATGGTGGTATTGGAGGCGTAATTGGTCACGAAATCTCACATGGTTTTGATGATTCAGGTGCACGTTACAACGCCGAGGGTAATTTGGTGGACTGGTGGACACCAGAAGATTTGTCGAAATTTGGGGCTTTAACCGGCGCTTTAGCCGCTCAATACAGTGCTTTGCAACCGCTTCCCGGCACTTTTGTGGATGGTAAATTTACCTTAGGCGAAAACATTGGGGATTTAGGTGGTGTGAATGCCGCTTATGATGGTTTACAATTGTACTTAAAAGAAAATGGCAACCCAGGATTAATTGATGGGTACACGCCAGAGCAACGTTTCTTTATTTCATGGTCTACTATTTGGCGTTCGAAAATGAGAGACGAAGCCTTGAAATCGCAAGTAAAAACCGACCCGCATTCCCCAGGAATGTACAGAGCGTACGTGCCACTTCAAAACATAGATACGTTCTACGAAGCCTTCAACATTCAACAGAATGATGGGATGTATATCGCTCCCGAAAAGAGAGTGAAAATCTGGTAAAATCTATTTTGGTAAAAACCTTAAACCCAGATTCCGCATTAGACTTCGTTGCGAAACTGAATTATTCAATAAAAACAAGAGCTCACGGACTATTTTTGAAGATGTAATACTTTTGTATTTTGAATTTAAAAATAGGAGTAAGTTCTTGGTTTTGAAGAAGAATT
>JBOFUD010000235.1:0-4806 GCA_051652385.1 Flavobacterium sp. | reverse complement strand
TTTTTATCCATTACTTCAGTCAAAGCGCAATTAACAGCAACAGGACAAATAAGAGAAAGAACTGAAATCAGAGGAGGTTTTGGAACCTTACAAAAAGAAGGAGAAAAAGCGGCTTTGTTTACTTCGCAGCGTGCTAGATTGAATTTGGGATACTCAGGATATCGGTTCAAAATTTTTACAGCATTACAAGATGTGAGAGTGTGGGGGCAAGATGCTTCTTCAATCAATAGAACCACAACCGAAGCGAATAATGGTGTCTTATTGCACGAAGCTTGGGGAGAAATAAGTTTAATCGACACCTTAAGTACCATTCAAAATGTATCAGTAAAAATTGGTCGCCAACAAATTTCATACGATGATCAAAAAGTATTGGGAGGCCTAGACTGGTTACAACAAGGACGTCGCCACGATGCAATTGTTTTCAAATACGCCAACAAAGGCTGGATAGCTGATGCGGGCGTGGCTTTTAATCAAAACAAAGAGCTAAACTCAGGAACGATTTACAACGGAACCAATCCAGCCTATGGTGCAGGAACTAATGGAATTGGGACTTTGTATAAGTCTTTTCAGTATTTGTATGTAGATAAAAAGTTTTCTTTTGGAGATATTTCCTTTTTGTTCTTTAAAGATGATTTTAATAAATATACTAATGTCGTTACTGGAACTCCAGCAGTGGTTACAAAGGTGAATACAGAAGGAGTTTGGAGTCGAAACACTACAGGTTTTTACTTCAATACTTTTTTAACTAGAAAATTGAATCTTACAGGAAGTGCGTACCACCAAGGAGGAAAAGATAAAGACGGTCGTTCCATTAGCGCTAATCTTGCTTCGGTAACAGCTACGTATCAAGTGGGGCGTAAATGGTTTGTGGGACCAGGTATTGATTATCTTTCTGGAGATAAAGGAACTAAAGTCGTAACGGCAACCTCAGACAACCATCGTTTTGATCCTTTGTATGGAACACCTCATAAATTCTGGGGTTATATGGATTATTTTTATGTAGCTAGTGGCTTTGGTAAACAAGGATTGCTTAACTATTTTCTTAAAGCAAAATACAATGCCAAAGACAATTTGAGTTTTACTTTTGACCTTCATGGATTTGAATCAGCCAATACTTTGGCAGGAAATCTAAGCCAATACCTAGGAACCGAGCTAGACATTACCGTAAAATATAGCTTAACCAAAATGATCAATCTAGAAGCAGGTTATTCCTATATGCAAGCTACCAACACCATGGCTTCAGCTGCGGTAAAAAATGTCGCCAATGCCGATTTAACGCCTCATTTTGGCTATATCATGCTCAATATCACCCCAAATTTTTTAGCGAAAAAGTGATTCGAGGATGGGGTGTAAAGTGTTGGGCATTAGTACATGTTTCAAACCATAAACACCAAACCATAAGCAATAAACCATAAAACAAAGAATATGAAAACATCAATAAACAAAGCAATACAATCTATTTTTATGATTGTAGCTGTCGCTCTTTTTCAATCTATGGCAGCACAAAATGACCCCGTTAAATTAGGATTTATTCCACTAACCGACTGTTCGCCAATTGTAATGGCAAAAGAATTAGGATTGTTCAAAAAGTATGGGGTAGAGGTAGTAGTGACCAAAGAATCCTCTTGGGCCAATGTTCGCGACAAGATTTTAACAGGCGAGTTAGACGGTGCTCATTGTTTGTATTCTATGCCTTTTTCTGTTTACACTGGAGTAGGAGGGAAAGCAGGTTCAGAAATGATGATTGCCATGATGCTCAACGTAAACGGTCAAGCCATTACTTTATCCAATGATTTTTGTGGCAAAGTGGGGTTCAAACAAATGAACAAGGTTACACCAGTAGTGGCGGCCAAATTAAAAGCAGAGAAAGAAGTCACTTTTGCCATGACTTTTCCTGGAGGAACTCATGATTTATGGTTGCGCAACTGGATGTCAATTGCGGGATTGAATCAAAAAGCAGTTAAAATAATTACTATTCCACCCCCACAAATGGTTGCCAATATGAAAGTGGGTAATATGGATGGATTTTGTGTGGGTGAGCCTTGGGGTGGAGTAGCGGTAAAACAAGGGATCGGTTTTACTCAAGTAGCCACACAAGACATTTGGAAAGATCATCCAGAGAAAGCCTTGGTAGTCAACAAAGAATTTAGTAGCAAACGCCGCTCCGACTTAGTAAAAGTAATGAAAGCGGTAATGGAAGCCTGCAAATGGCTCGACGTACCCTCAAACAGAAAAAAAGCAGCGGCAATTATTGGCAAAGCACCCTACGTAAATGCCCCAGCCGATGTAATCGAAGCTAGACTTATGGGGGATTACAACTTAGGTTGCAACCAAGGAGTAGAGGTTTATGATAATGATTATATGTTGTTCCATAAAGAAGGAATGGTGAATTTACCTAGAAAATCGCATGCTATTTGGGCTATGGCACAGTTTGTTCGTTTTGGTTACTTAAAAGAAGCACCCAATTATGCCGCTATTGCCGATAAGTTAATTCTAGACGATTTATACAAAGAAGTCGCCAAAAGTATGAATGTAAAAATACCCAACGACGATATGAAACCTTTTGCCCTAACCATGGATAAAACCGTATTTGATCCTTCCAATCCAGCGGCTTACCTAAAAGTGGTTAAAAAGTAATAATAAACACATAAGTCATATAAGAAATCAAAATAGCAGTGCAATAAATGACTTATATGTTTCAATAAACAAAAAAAATAGAAATTTAAATTAGCATACCATGTCAGATAAAAACACCCTTACCATCGATGCTTTGAATCTAGAAAGTATTCAAGAGCAAGCCATTGTTACAAGTAGCGATCAAGGAAAAGCAAACTTGAAATTACTATTCAAAAACCTGCTTCAAAAATCAAAGTCAACCCTATTCGCCTTAGTTGGATTGTTTTTGTTTGCCGGATTTTGGAGCCTCATAAGTTACTTTACAGAGCAAGCCTTACCAGGTCCAGTAGCCACACTTACCGTGCTTAAAGAAATGTTGAGCGATCCCTTTTATGATTATGGTCCCAACGACAAAGGCATCGGATTGCAGTTGTTTACCTCCATCAAAACGGTGCTTTCAGGATTCTTAATAGGGTCATTATTTGCCATTCCAATTGGAATATTGATGGGAGCCAGCACCATTTGCAAACAAATCTTTTATCCCATTGTACAATTATTAAAACCGGTATCGCCTTTAGCGTGGTTCCCAATAGGTTTGGTGGTTTTTAAAGACACTGGAATTGCTACTATTTTTATCGTTTTTATTACCTCTTTATGGTCTACACTCATCAATACCTCTTTTGGAGTAGGATCTATACCACAAGATCATAAAAATGTAGCCAAGGCCTTTGGTTTTTCCAAAATGCGTTACCTCACCAAAATACTCATTCCATATAGCTTACCGCACATCATCACCGGATTGCGATTGAGTATTAGTGTGGCTTGGTTAGTGATTGTAGCTGGCGAAATGCTTTCTGGTGGCGCAGGAATCGGGTTCTTCGTTTGGGATAGTTGGAATGCTTTAAGCCTCGAAAAAGTAATTTCGGCCATCATCATTATCGGACTAGTAGGCTTGCTTTTTGATAGAATCTTTACTTATATCGAACACAAAGTTGCCTACAAAGGCTAAGAGAATTTGGGCGTGCCCCTCCCGAAAAAGGTCGGGTCGGGCTGTACGCTCCCGCTTTTTTTGAGCAAGAAAAATGCTCAAAAAAGAGCTCCACTACCATCCCTCACGCAAAAAAAAACTATTACAAAGATGGATTTTGTTTTACATCACGATCCTTTGTGAACCTTGCGATTAAATTTTTAACAATTCACAACTCATAATTCATAACTCACAATTCACACCCCATGAGCTATTTAGAAATCAAAAACTTAGAAATATCCTTCCCAACTCCCAAAGGGAAATATACCGCCGTACGCGATATTAATTTATCCATCAAAAAAGGCGAAATCATCTCCATCATTGGCCATTCTGGTTGCGGAAAATCAACCATTATGAATGCCATCGCCGGAATGTTAACTCCCACAGGAGGTACTGTTGAATTAGACGGAAACACCATCAAAGGACCAGGACCCGACAGAGGCATTGTTTTTCAAAACTACTCTTTATTGCCTTGGTTGACAGTTCACGAAAACATTTATCAAGCCGTAGATTCGGTGATGAAATGTTCTAGAAAAGAAAAACACGATATCGTAGAGGCTAACCTAAAAATGGTCAATCTAGTGGAACATCGCGATAAGTTGCCAGGGCAGTTGTCTGGCGGAATGAAACAAAGAGTGGCTATTGCTAGAGCTTTTGCCATCAATCCGGGCGTACTACTTTTGGATGAGCCTTTTGGAGCTTTGGATGCCTTTACCAAAAGTTCGATGCAATTGGAAGTGTTGAAATTATGGAATCTCAACAATCGTGACAAAACCATTATTATGATTACGCATGATATTGAAGAAGCCTTGTTTTTATCCGACAGAATTGTGGTGTTAAAAGATGGTCCAGCCGCTACAATTAGAGAAATTAAAGAAGTGCATTTGCCAAGACCTAGAAATAAAATTGAAATCGTAAAAATGCCGGAATACATTGAGTTGAGAGATCGTTTGCTCCACTTATTGACCGATACCTTTTCTATTGAAGATATGGGAATGACCTATAAGAGTTAGTTTTGAGTTTGGTTATTTAGAAAAATCCTTGCGTTGTCTCGACAATTTGCAAGGATTTTTTAGGGTTAAAAGTCATTGGACTGAAATACAAATGAACTAGAAGCTAAACACACTGCGATATTTAAGGACTAACCTCTATGCTGCATCACT
>JBOFUD010000234.1:0-8810 GCA_051652385.1 Flavobacterium sp. | reverse complement strand
TTTATGGTATATATTGGGTATACCATAGGTCATTTAATGAATTGGTCACGAATGGATTGCTTGTTTTTGGGAGTCATTCTATCCATCTCTTCAACCACTATTATTCTTAAAAGTTTTGATGAATTAGGGATTAAAGTACAGCGTTTTGTGGGCAATGTTATTGGCTCGTTGATTGTTCAGGATATCGTTGCGATTTTGCTAATGGTCTTATTATCAACCTTAGCCGTTAGTGAAAATTTTTCGGGTGGAGAATTATTACAATCCATACTAAAATTGGTTTTCTTTTTGGCGTTGTGGTTTCTAAGTGGAATATTCATCATTCCAACCGTGCTTAAAAAAGCCAAACACTTGTTAACTGACGAAATGTTACTGATTATTTCGATTGCATTGTGCTTGATGATGGTGATTTTGGCTTCAAAAGTTGGATTTTCTCCTGCTTTGGGTGCATTTATTATGGGGTCTATTATTGCCGAAACTACACAAGCCGAACATATTGAACATTTACTTAAACCTGTAAAAGACTTATTTGGAGCCGTATTTTTTGTATCGGTCGGTATGTTGATCGATCCAGATACACTTATTGAACACGCAATACCGGTTCTTATCTTATCGGTAGTAACTATATTTGGACAATCCATAAGTTCAACCATTGGATCACTTATCTCAGGTCAGCCCTTAAAAGAATCGGTACAAACTGGAATGAGTTTGTCGCAAATAGGAGAATTTTCGTTTATTATAGCCACCTTGGGAATTACCTTGAATGTCACGAGTTCGTTTTTGTATCCAATAGTCGTTGCGGTATCGGCAATTACTACCTTTACCACGCCGTATATGATTAAATTTTCAGGCCCATTTTCTGAATTTTTAAACAGAAAGCTACCAAGAAAATGGCTAAAACGAATCGAACGGTATAGCGCAAGCACCCAAGCTATCAGAACGGTAAGCAATTGGCAAACCGTGATAAATGCTTATGTAATGCAAATTGCTGTACATTCAATAATCATTATAGCGGTAATATTGTTATCATCCTCCTATATTTTACCTTTGGTGAACACTTTTCCCTATGGTTCCGGTTTGGGAGCACTGATAACACTGCTTTTTTTGGCGCCATTTCTCTGGGCTTTATCGTTGCGAAGAGTTGCAGTTGCAGAAGTAACACAATTATTGGAAGATCGAAAATCAAGAGGTCCGATGGCAATGTTGTTCCTTTTTAGAATTTTGATAGCAGTGGTGTACATTGGTTTTTTACTTAATATTTTCTTTTCCCCAAAAATTGCATTGGTAGCCTTTGTGATCGCCATTACCCTTTATTTTTTGTTTCAAAAAAGATTGAATTACCACTATCATAAAATCGAAAATCACTTTTTATCTAATTTAAATGATAGAGAAATAAGCCGAGCTAAAAGAAGTCGCAGCGACTTATCCCCTTGGGACGGGTACATGGCTGCGTTTGACATCGCGGCCGAATCAAACATCGCGGGAGAAACTCTAAAAAATCTACAATTAAGAGAAAGTATCGGAATTAATATTGCTTCTATAAAAAGGGGCGAAATTACCATTCATATTCCCGATGCCAATGAACGATTATTTCCGGGCGATGAAATTAATGTGATTGGTACCGATGCTCAAGTACTGGAATTCAAGAAATACTTGGATCAGCACGAAATTGAGGCTTCACCAGAAATAACGGAACCCGATATTGTACTCCGACAGATTGAGTTAAAAAATCATGTTTTTATTGGCAAAAGCATTAAAGAATCGAAATTGCGAGAAAAAACAAAAGGACTTGTAGTGGGAATTGAAAAACGAGGTAAACGCTCCCTAAACCCAGAATCGAATGTTGTACTCGAAAAAGATGATATTCTTTGGATTGTTGGAGACCGAAAATTGCTCACCGATTTAGTTCATGACTAAAAAAAAAGTGCAAAATATAAATTTTGCACTTTTTAAATAAAACATTGAATAACTATCTCGAATAATTCGGAGCTTCCTTGGTAATGGTCACATTATGAGGGTGACTTTCGTTAATTCCGCTAGCAGTGATGCGCACAAAACGACCGGTTTCTTGCAATGTAGCCACGTCTTTTGCACCACAATACCCCATACCAGCACGAAGACCACCAATAAATTGTTGCATGCTTTCGTTCAACTCGCCTTTGTAGGGTACACGCCCCACAATGCCTTCTGGAACCAATTTTTTCACATCGTCTTCTACATCTTGAAAATAACGGTCTTTAGAACCTTCTTGCATGGCTTCCACAGAACCCATTCCTCGGTACGATTTGAATTTTCTCCCTTCAAAAATAATGGTTTCTCCTGGAGATTCCTTGGTACCTGCTAATAAGGAACCAAGCATCACACAATCAGCACCTGCTGCAATCGCTTTTGGAATATCTCCTGTGTAACGAATTCCACCATCGGCTATTACAGGAACTCCAGAACCTTTGATGGCAGCGGCGACTTCCAACACAGCAGAAAATTGTGGAAAACCAACACCCGCTACGATTCTTGTCGTGCAGATGGAACCGGGTCCAATTCCAACTTTTACTCCATCAGCACCATTTTCCACTAAATATTGAGCGGCTTCTGGTGTAGCAATATTTCCAACAATTACATCAATTTGAGGGAATCTCGATTTCACTTCTTTTAAAACATTCACCACTCCTTGCGTGTGGCCGTGAGCTGTATCTATAATAATCGCATCCACTCCGGCGTGAACCAAGGCTTCTGCTCTTTGAACGGCATCACCGGTTACTCCAATTGCAGCGGCTACTCGCAAACGACCATAAACATCTTTATTGGCAATTGGCTTTTGAGTTAACTTGGTAATATCTCTAAACGTGATCAGTCCTACCAATTCGTACTGATCATTAACCACCGGTAATTTTTCAATTTTATGCCCTTGCAAAACGACTTCTGCTTGCTCTAAAGAAGTTCCTTCAGCAACAGTTATCAAGTTTTCCTTGGTCATAACCTCTACAATAGGTCTGGCACTATTTTTTTCAAAACGCAAATCTCTATTGGTCACAATTCCTTTCAAAATTTTGTGCTCATCGACAATTGGAATTCCACCAATACCGAATTCTTTCATTGCCATTTTAGCATCGGCCACGCTCGAAGTCAAAGGCAAAGTCACAGGATCGATAATCATTCCAGATTCTGCTCTTTTCACTCGTCGCACTTTGGCTGCTTGTTGCTCAATCGTCATATTTTTGTGCAACACTCCTATCCCGCCTTCTTGCGCCATAGCAATTGCCATGGCACTTTCGGTAACTGTATCCATAGCAGCAGACACGATAGGTACATTTAAGGTAATGTTTCTTGAAAATTTAGATTGGATACTCACTTCGCGCGGAAGAACGCTGGAGTAATTAGGGACTAACAATACATCATCGTAAGTTAAACCTTCGCCGATAATCTTGGAATCGTGTGCTTTCATGGTGCAATTTCTAGTTGAATTGCGTGCAAATATAGACAATCTTAAGCAAAAAAACACCCAAACTTTACATTAATTGCCTAAATTGCAAGTATTGGAACAATTCACGGCACCCTCCAAACAGACAAAATCCACCTAGTAACATCTACAATCATGGCTGAATCCTCTACTGTTTCCACTCAAGGACTTTCTTCAAAAGAGGTGCTCGCATCTAGAATCCAAAACGGCACAAACACAACCGAACACAAACAAAAAAACAAGGCCTTACATTCCGTTCTCGAAATGATTAAAGAACCCATGTTTTTATTGTTACTCACCGCGACTAGCATTTACTTCATTACTGCTGAATATAATAATGGAATATTCATGCTGCTAGCCATTCTGCTTGTTGCCTCCATTTCATTGTATCAAGAATCAAAAAGCAGAAATGCCATCGAAGCCCTATCGAAATTAACCCAACCCAAAAGCAAGGTCATTCGAGAAGGAGTTGTTGTGGAGCTGTTGAGTGAAGAAATTGTGCTAGGCGATTGCATACAAACGGAGGAAGGATCGTTTATTCCTGCCGATGGAATCATTATACAATCGAATGACTTTTCTATTAATGAATCCATACTCACTGGCGAATCATTGGCTGTGGTTAAAAACGAACAAACGGAAGATAAGCACGTTTTTCAGGGAACGATTGTAGCGAGCGGACTCGCTATTTGCAAAGTAACCGCCATTGGAAACCAAACCCAATTAGGGAAAATCGGAAAAAGCTTAAGTAACATAGCCGAAGAAAAAACACCTTTACAAAATCAAATAAATAAATTTGTTACTACAATTTCGCTTATTGGTCTGGTGGCCTTTATCATCGTTTGGGGAATCAATTATTTGGATTCCAAACTATTTTTAGACAGTCTTCTCAAAGCATTAACCTTGGCCATGAGCATCATTCCAGAAGAAATTCCGGTGGCCTTTGCAACTTTCATGGCACTAGGAGCTTGGCGCTTACTTAGAATGGGCGTCATAGTCAAGCAAACTAAAACTGTTGAAACCTTGGGAAGTGCCACCGTAATTTGCACCGATAAAACGGGTACTATAACCGAAAACAAAATGAGTTTGGCTGAATGGTTTACCCTTGACACAACTGCTGTTACAACAGCTATCACAACATCCCACACCCAATCAAATACCGCCGAAAAAGATCTTCTTTACGCCGCCATGTGGGCCAGCGAACCCATACCGTTTGACCCGATGGAAATTGCGCTTCATGACGCCTATACCAAGGGACAACCCGAAGACGAACGCCCACTTTATAAGATGATTCACGAATATCCTTTGCATGGAAAACCACCCATGATGACGCATGTCTTTGAAAATAATAACGGACAGCGAATTATTGCTGCCAAGGGAGCGCCAGAGGCAATAATTGCCTGCGCAACACTATCCGATACAGAAAAAGAAAAAATAAACGAGGCCTTTTTAGCCATGACCAAAAAGGGATTCCGAGTGTTAGGAGTTGGAACAACTAGTTTTAAAGGAAATGATTTCCCAAAGACGCAACAAGAATTCAAGTTGGATTTCAAAGGATTAGTCGCCTTTTACGATCCTCCAAAAAAGAACATCAAAGCAGTTTTAGACTCTTTTTATAAGGCCGGAATTGCTGTAAAAATTATAACAGGCGACAATGCCCAAACTACCGCAACTATAGCCCAACAAATAGGCTTCAAAAATCCTGAAAAAACACTTAATGGCGATGAATTAATGAGCATGAGTCCAGAAACTTTGAAAGAAAAAGTAATGGAAACCACTATTTTTACCCGAATGTTTCCCGAGGCCAAACTCAAAATCATTCAGGCGCTAAAAGACAACCATCAAATTGTAGCCATGACTGGAGATGGCGTAAACGATGGGCCCGCGTTAAAATCGGCGCACATCGGAATTGCTATGGGCAAAAAAGGAACCGAAATTGCCAAACAAGCGGCAAATTTAATTTTGATTGACGATGACTTTTCAAAAATGACCGAGGCCATTGCCATGGGACGAAAAATTTATATGAATCTTAAAAAAGCCATCCGATACATCATTTCTATTCACATTCCAATCATAATGATTGTTTTGATTCCACTGGCGTTAGGGTGGATATATCCGAATATTTTTTCACCCATACACATTATATTTTTAGAACTAATTATGGGACCCACCTGCTCAATTATTTATGAAAACGAACCCATGGAGGACAACCTCATGACACAAAAACCTAGACCCTTGAGCGCAACCTTTTTTAGTTGGAGAGAAATCGCCATTAGCCTACTGCAAGGAATAGCAATTACAGCTGGCCTATTGGTCATATACCAAATTGCACTTGCTCAGGGTTACGATGAAAACACCACACGAACTATGGTTTTTCTAACCCTAATTCTATCGAATGTTTTTTTGACTTTAGCCAATCGCTCGTTTTATTACTCGGTATTTACCACTTGGAAATACAAAAACAATTTGATCGGAATAATTATCGGAATTACGCTTTTCATCACTGCTTTACTACTTTTTGTACCCGCTTTAAATCGATTCTTTATGTTCGAGACCATTTCTTTGCTACAAATAGCATGGTGCATGCTAACTGCTGTAGTGGCTGTTTTTTGGATTGAAATTTATAAATATTTCAAAAGAAGAAAGTGACAATGGAATTTGGAATTTAATTATTGAAATTTAAACTTTAAAACCTACTCTCCCCCTTCTTGCTCAGAAAAAACAAGATTGATTCCCAGTTGAAAAGAAGCGCTATGAGCTTTGGATACATCTTTAATTTCCAATAAATTATCTGCCATCAGATAAAAATTAACCGCACCCATTTGGCTAGACAGCCCCAAACCTATATTTTTTCTCGAATACGAATCGATGGTATATGTAGCTTTAGCCTGCAATCCTGACAATATTGTTTTTCGATAAAAAGCAGTAAGCGCCATCATTGGGGATCGTGGAGTAGACATACTAAAAAACTGCACCCCTGCTGCATTATTATAGTTGATGACTTTGTCCCCCGATTTGCAATTACACCCCTCTTCTTCTGTCTTTCCGAAAGAGAATTGATAGGAAGCATTCCATTTTACCGGACGCCAAGTGGTGTACTTTCCCCTAAGTGTGTCTCTGGGAAACGCATCTTCAAATTCCTGTGTAATATTATTTCCTCCACTACCCGTAAAAAAATCAGGAAGAATACCCTGATAATTATACTTCCCTTTGGCTCGATAACTCTCTACCTCTTTGGTATGTCGAATAAAACCCACATCAAGGAGACTGGCGGTAATTTGGATATTTTTTTTGGGATAATACGTGAATCCCGCATCAAAACCTAAGCCTAAATTACCTCCCATCAAAGCCCTTTTTTTGATGTCTTTTGCCACATCCGAATCATCATCTTTGTCATCATACTTTGCAATTCCAGAAGTATTTAAAAGAAAGTCTGCCGATATAACTTGTTCGTAAACTGCGCTTCCTGTAGACGGTATGGTATATAAATAGCCAGTGTTTTTGGTGGAACGCGCATTAAAAATACTAGAATAAATCTTACCTCGAACACCCCAAATTAATTTTTCAGTCTGTCGTTTGTTGTATCCGACATGAAACACACTTAGCAATTCAGCACGTGCATTCAAATCACTTAAATTGAAATATTTTCCTAAATAATTTTGATTGCCATCTAAAGCCAAAATACCCAAATCTTTGGGGACATAACTCAAAACATCGAATTCTTCATACATTCCGAACGAAAGATAGGCCGAAGTATTCCAATCACCAACTTTAAATCCGCCTTGAAAAATTTCTAATTGTTGATTCACAGCTACCCTATCATTACGAGAAGTAGAAAAAAGGACAGCACGTAATTTAGTATTAAAATCTACACCATTATCTGCAAATAAATCATATGCCGAAAACCCAGTAGATCCAACATTCGCAGAAATTCCGGATAGTAACGGGATTCCAGCATACCATTTATAGGTCACATCGGCGCCAGGATTTACAGATAAGGATTGAGGAATTGCGGAAAAATTATACAAAACGGCTTTATTTTGTGCCAAAAGAATACTTCCGAAAAACAGTAGTACAATCGAAGTTAGTTTTTTCATTTAATATCAAAAAAAGCGGTTATACTAGAGCGTAATTTTATATTCCCAATACTAGAAGCTGTTAACGGCGGCCCTGGCAAAAGGGTAATAACGAAAGCGACTTTTTTGGATTTTTTTAGCGCATCCAGGCCAGCGCCTACATATATAAAGGTTTGAGTGGTCAGGTTACTAGTTCCGGTGAAAGCTGGAATATCTAATCGAATAGACGTTACGGGATTATTTGCGCTATCTAAAAAAAACAATTGCAATACAAATGCTCTGTTAATTGTGTTTTCAACCTCAAAAAAAAGATCAGTTCCAATTAAATTCTTTTTAAAAAAGGTATCATCGAAAACACCTAAATCAGGGGTATCAATACTAACCGTTTGCTCTATGCCTGTATTGACAAACTCAGGGGCTGCGACATCAAAACCTGCCAAATTAGCCACAACGACAGGCTTGAGTTCAATATCATTAGCTTGATCAAAATCGAGATCACTACTGCAAGACACTAAAAAAAAGAGAGCGAAAAATCCAGATAACCGTCGCGAGATTTTCATTTTAAATTCATTTTTATTCGTTTTTAACGAGAATCAAACCATTTTAGTATACTTTTTACTGAAACTCTCCAAACAACTTTAAGGCTTCATTGTAAGCACTTTCAAAACTCATCGCGCTCAAATTAGTATTCTCTTTTTGTGCGTTAAAGTAAGAAAGTAATTTTTCTGTCGGCATATTCCCCGTTAAGTGATCTGTAGCCATAGGGCAACCGCCAAAACCTTTAATAGCACCATCAAATCGGCGACAGCCTGCCTGGTAAGCCGCATCCACTTTTTCAAACCATTTATCAGGAGTGGTATGCAAATGTGCTCCAAACTCGATAGTTGGGTATTTCGGAATTAAATTTGAAAACAAATGCGTAATTACTTCGGGAGTTGAACTTCCAACTGTATCCGATAAGGAAAGAATTTTTACGCCCATTTGTGCCAAACGTTCGGTCCATTCGCCTACAATTTCCTCATTCCATGGATCACCATAAGGATTTCCAAAACCCATGGAAAGATAGGCAATTACTTCTTTGTTATTCGCAGCAGCTATCTCGAGAATTTCTTGTAAAGTGACCAAAGATTCGGCTATGGTTTTATGCGTATTTCGCATTTGAAAATTCTCAGATATCGAAAAAGGAAATCCCAAATATTGAATGTTTTGATGAGAAGCAGCGTTTTGAGCCCCTTGCACATTGGCAATGATGGCTAGCAATTTACTTTCGGTTTTAGACAAAT
>JBOFUD010000233.1:0-1558 GCA_051652385.1 Flavobacterium sp. | reverse complement strand
GGCTATCATTGATGTGAATATACTCTTTGGAATACAATGAGGCGTATTGAGGCTGTACCACACCCATTTGTTTTAACGCGATTAAGACATTACGGAAGTTCTTATCTTTTCGCGCCGCGACCAACGCCTCTTTGGCAAGTTGTTGGGATTTCACACTGTCGTTGTGCGCGCTGTAATATTCAGAGAGGTGGATTTTGTTGGCAACAATCCCTGAGGTTAGTTTCAAACTATCTCTGAGTTTTAATGACATCAAGAACAATTTAGGTAGCTCATTTTCTTTATTTTGCCGAAATCGTGCGTAGGCTAAATTATCTAAAAGCATGGCATAAAGCGAAGGCTTGTCATACTTAAGATTTTGCTGCTTCAACCCTTCCTGATAGTATTGCTCTGCTTTTTCATAATTTTTTAGATTCTGATACACATATCCAATATTGTTTAATGATGTAGCTTTAGACTGATACACTGAGGGGATTTCGTCAAAATCGTTATAAGACAATGCTTTGTTATGGTAATCAATTGATCGATCATATTCTCCAAGTTCGTTATAAATAATTCCAAGTAAATTATACGAATCATATTCAATATCTTTTGCTGCCTTCCCTCGAACTACCCTCAAAGCTTTGATAACTGCCTTTTCACTTCCCAAGTAATCATCCTCATCAAACTGCAACAATGCCTTGTTAAGAAGAACTCTTGCAAAACTATTAACATCGCTTGTCCTAGAATATAATTTCTCAGCTTTGTAATAGAATAAATAAGAACTATCGGAAACCCTTATAGCGCTATAATAGTCTCCAATGTATGAGTATGATCTTGCAATATTAAGCGTATCCTTATTCTCCAGGGATTGTTTTAACACCTTTTCAGAAACACTTTTGAAATTTGGCCAATCGCCAATGTTAAAATACCTATTGGCAATTTTGAACATATTAGAAAGTAACAAGGAGTCAACCTTTTGATCTTTTAATAATTCCGATGCCTGTTTGGTGAAATTTTGTTTTTGAACTACATCGTACTTATCATCATTTGCCTTATCCAAATAAATCAACAAGCTATCATTCGACCAACTCGCATTTGTTTTGGGTGACGACTCTTTCTCAGAACAATGCACCAATAGAAGCGCAACTGCAAGTATTCTTATATATCTAGCAATCAATAGGGTTAGTTTTTACCAAAAATAGGAAAAGAATTTACAAAAAAAAAGGGACATCAAAATTTGATGTCCCAAAAAATTATGTAAAAAATTATCTAGTCTACTTTTTTATTTTTTCCAGCTGACTGTGAGCCACTTATATCTACCTTCTTATTTCCTCCTGCAGACTGAGATCCACTAATATCAACTTTTTTGTTCCTACCGGCAGACTGAGATCCGCTTATTTCCAATAGATTGGTTGTACTTTCAACCGTTTGCTTTTGTTCTGGAGTAGTAAATGAAGTTAATCCTATTACAAGTGTAAATAATCCGATAGTTAAGATTGCATTTTTCATAAATTGTGGCTTTATATTTTTGATTAGATTTTACTTTTCTTTCCGCTTCGTTGCGGAATTGTTTGGTAAA
>JBOFUD010000232.1:0-1979 GCA_051652385.1 Flavobacterium sp. | reverse complement strand
ATCCGAATCACATTGGTAGAGGTTAGTTTTCTACCATCTGATTTGATATTATGTGCTAGCAAATTTTTTCGTGCCTGAATCACATGTGGACTTCTTCGGTTGTGTTCCAAGAATTCTTCGCGTGTAGCCCATTTTAAATTGCGAAGCGAGTCATTGTCGCGAACATAATCTAAATGTAGAATATGCACTTGATCTTCGGATTGTTTTGGAATAAAATGATTCGCGATAAGCTTGTAAATAAAAAGGTGTCTATTAGTGGGACCCTCGCAGTTGTTTACTTTGTAGCGAAAAATACGGTAGCCATCTATCATGCTTCCTTTTAACTCACGACCTTCTTCAAGGTGGTCTTTAAAACTAATCAGCCTCCCTCGGCTGGTAATTGCGTAGCGCAATTGTAAGGATTCGTGTACGTCGAATTCTTTAACTTGTTCGTTTGGATATAATCGAATCATGTGTGGTTTAGATTGATTTGAAGCAAATATAGTTAAAAAACGTATTGTTTTTATGAAATAAACAACTTGTTATTTTTTTATACTATAATTAACTATTGTTTATTAATTCTTAATATTTGTTATGAATCTTTGGGGCTTTCTGAAGTTATCCTATTTTTATCCATGATGCTTTTACCAATTTTATATTTTTTTGATCTTGGTTTATTGTTGAGTTAAAAACGCGAGCAAGGCCAAAATTTAAGAACTGTATGGAAGACTTCACTTTTTTTTTATGAGGCAATGCTTTTGTAGAGGTTTTGTAAATAGCTGCTTTGCATCTCCCAAAACTGTTTGTTGTCATATTTTTTTTTGGCAGCATTGCTCATTTTCTTTGTTAAGTGTGGGATTTTATAAAGTTTAAGCAAGGCAAGCTTTACCTCAATAAGGGTGTCTTTGTAATTTTGAAAGTGTATTGCAATTCCTGTCTCATTATCCATAAAGTGTCTGCTGTTTTTATTTTGAATAATGATGATTGGTAAGGCAAACGAAAGCGCTTCTTTAATTATTTGTTCTCCTTGCTCTTGCACTGGAAACAAGAAAACGTCTGCTTTTTCATAATAGGATTTTAAAGGGGAAGAGTCGTACCATTCTTTGATTTGTATCGCTTGGTTAGGATTTTTTTGTTTGGTAATTTCTGAAAAACTGTTTTTTTCTCTACCCGGAAGTATTACGGTAAGTGTACAATGCTGTTGCAAATGGTCCGGCAACGTGTCAACAAACGCAATAAAGGCATTTACCACCAAATTGTATTCATTCATATCATTAAAATCTCCAATGCTCAGCACATTAAAAATACTTTTATTTTTTGCTTTTTTGTGGTCCTCGTAGAAAGATGTTTCCATATTATTAATTGAAAAGATGTTTTTTTGTAATCCGGATTTTGAGGGTGATTTGGGATTTATGGACCAAATATAGGAGTTGTAATGCGTTACTTTTTGCTGGTCATGTTGCTGTTGCTTGGAGGTTTTTAGTAACCAGCGCAATTCTTGTAGCCAGTTCATTTTTTTTGAGTACAAGTCAAAGTAGTTGGCCGACCGATCTGGATGAAAGCTCGTGGGGCCCCATGCCAAAGGCTTGTTTAGTTTTCGCAAAAAGCTTGGTTCCCAATTGTAATGCGGGTTGATGTTGTGAACCACATCAAAATATAGCGATTGTTTTTTTATGAAAGGCACCAATTCACGTTGCCACATGTAATAATAAAGCATTGGGCCATGTTTGCTTTTTTGTGTCAAAAACAGCCAGCGGGGTAAATCAAAATACAAAAAGGTTATGTTTGTAAAACTTGGATTTTGCTCTTTTTTCACATATTTTTCAATTAGCTGTTGATTGCTAGCTTGTGTAATGACAATTACTTTTTGATAATATGCAATTTGGTTAATAAGATTCAAACACATATACTTGTTCGGTTGATTGTTGGATGTAATTGAAAAACATGTGATTAAAATTGTTTTTTTAGACATGATTTCTGCTTTTATGTGATTTTTTTTA
>JBOFUD010000231.1:0-2252 GCA_051652385.1 Flavobacterium sp. | reverse complement strand
TAAGACAGGTCTTTTGATACTTATGGTGGATAAACTCATTTGTTTTATTTTTCTATTTAAGTCCTCAGTTAGTAGTCTTTATTCTCTTGTTCTTTATGACTAATTACTAAATTCTTTAGCTAATCACGAAACTCTCTTTTATTTAATTTTCACGTTCACTGGAGTTTCGTCTTTCAACGCCATTACTCCTGTGGTAAGTAAAGTATCTCCCGCTTTTAATCCCGAGAGAATCAATATAGCGGCGTCTGTTCTGGTAGCTGCTTCGACTTTCACTTCTTTAGCTTTTCCATTTTCAGAAATAAATACTTTTTTTCCGTTTTGAATTGGAATAACCGCTTCGGTTGGAATAACGATAGCATCCTGAATAACGTCTAGTGGTAAGGTAACATTTGCAAAAGTTCCTGGAAAAAGTTTTCCTTCTTTATTATCTGCAATGGCCCGAATTTGAAGGGTTCTTGTAGCAGTTGCTATTTCAGGTTCTATGGCATACACCACGCCATGATATGGTTTAGTGGAACCTGAAACAGTAAAACTAATGGTGGTGTTTGGTTTAATTTGAGAAGCATATTTTTCTGGAACCGAAAAGGTAATTTTTAATTTCCCGATGTTAACTAGTTTGGCCACCAGCGTAGTGGGGGTGATATAGGTGCCAGGTGATATGGAACGCAAGCCAATTTTTCCAGAAAAAGGAGCCCTTACTACTGTTTTTGCTATTTGGGCTTTGATTAATTGAACTTGTGCTTGAGTCGATTTGAACTCGGCTCTGGCTACGTCATATTCTTCTTGGCTGATGGCTTCTTTTTGCAAAAGTAATTTGGCACGACGCGAATTTTCTGCGGCCAATCCTTCTTTGGTTTGGGCTTGAATGAGTTGCGCTTTTAATTCTAAATCATTTACTTTGAATAGCATTTGCCCTTTGCTCACAAAACTTCCCTCTTGAAACGAAATAGTTTCAACAATTCCTGAAACTTCGCTGCGAATTTCTACTTGTTCATTGGCTTCAATCGATCCTGAAAGCGACAGGTTATTTTCAAAAACTTGTGTTTTGATCACCATACCACTCACATTCATCGGCTTGTCTTTTTCGTTTTTATCTTTAGGGCCATCCGCTTTTTTGGCATTCGATAATACTCTGTAAGTTATAAAACTTCCAATCAAAAGCAGTAAAAGCAAGTAAACAAGGTTTTTTAATTTCATAATTATTCAAAATTTATTATAAGTAGGCCGCCCATTGCACGAGTGGGACAACTTTTGCGTTTATTGTGTTTTTAAGTAGTTTTATATTCGTTCCCTTTTAACTTTCTATTTTTGATGGATAAGACCTTAATAAACAGTAAAAGTTTAATTGAATTTTAAAAACAGATAAAACAAAAGTAATTCATTTGTAAGAAAACGATAATGCTAAACGAGTATTTAACATTTGTACATACAAATTAGTGATGCTGTGTGTTCATATTGCATTTTTTGTCTATTTTTGATAAAAAAAATAAGAATTCAATATATTTTTTAACTAATGTAGTTCCAAATATTTTTTTTCTTTGATAATTCTATAAAAACCATTCTGAGGATAGTATTTTCTTGTTTTTGCATCGATGGATCGTCGTTCAGGACTTTGAAAGCCATATTTCTGGCGATAAGAAGAATGTCTTTGTCTTTTACCAAATCGGCGATTTGAAGATTTAAAACGCCGCTTTGCTGGGTTCCCATAATATCTCCGGGTCCTCGAAGTTTCAAATCGACTTCGGCAATTTCAAAACCGTCATTGCTGTTGACCATGGTTTGCATTCTGGTTTTGCTATCATCAGTTAATTTATACGAAGTCATCAAAATACAATAACTCTGATCGGCGCCACGACCCACACGACCACGCAATTGGTGGAGTTGTGAAAGGCCAAAACGTTCGGCACTTTCGATGATCATCACACTCGCGTTGGGTACATTTACACCAACTTCAATTACGGTAGTAGCCACCATAATATTGGTTTTTCCTTCTGAAAAACGTTTCATTTCTGCGTCCTTATCAGCAGGTTTCATTTTGCCGTGCAAGATAGAAATCGAATAATCGGGTAGGGGGAAATCTCTAGAAACACTCTCGTAACCATCCATTAAATCTTTAAAATCCATTTTCTCAGATTCCTGAATTAAAGGATACACGATATAAATCTGGCGCCCCAAAGCAATTTCATCTCGGATAAATTTCCAAACTTTCAATCGATTGGAGTCGAAACGGTGTACGGTTTGAATGGGTTTTC
>JBOFUD010000230.1:0-2703 GCA_051652385.1 Flavobacterium sp. | reverse complement strand
GTATTCACTTTTTGAACATCACCAACAAATCCATAATCGATAGTGGGATGATTTCTTTGGGTGGACCGTATCAAGTTACCATCGGCTCCAGTAAAGCCCATCGCATTTGTGGTATTGGCTTGTAGTTGTGCTACTATTTTTTTGTTGATTTCACCGGCATAAACCATTACGGTTACTGCTAGCATTGGGGCATCGGTAAGGCGTCGACCCTCAATCATTTGAGGGGTTAAACCGATGCTTTGCGCCATTTTGGTGGCCGATTTTCCTCCGCCATGTACCAATACTTTATAGCCTTCTATTTTAGAAAAATCGGCAAGAAACTGTTGTAGTTCAGCTGGACTATCGATGATAGCACCACCGATTTTCACGAGTGTAAGTTGTTCCATTCTTTTGAATTAATATTCTAAACTTTTGGCTCCACTAGGTAATCTTTTCAATATTTTTTGCAAGACCAATTGCGCCGAATAGGTTCTATTGTTGGCTTGCTGAATGACAATGGCGTTTTCGCTATCAATCACTTCATCGGCAACAATCATATTTCTTCGAACGGGCAGACAATGCATGAATTTGGCGTTGTTGGTCAGTTTCATTTTGTCGGCCGTAACGGTCCAGTTTGTATCGGTATTGGTTACTTTTCCGTACTCGTTGTAATTGCTCCAATTTTTGGCGTAAATAAAATCAGCATTTTCAAAGGCTTTGTGCTGATTGTATTCTATTTTAGCATCTTTGGTGATGTCAGGATTCAGTTCATAACCTTCTGGATGAGTGATTACAAAATCCATATCTCTTTGCAGTTGCATCATTTCGACAAACGAATTGGCCACGGCCTGAGGCAATGCTTTGGGGTGCGGTGCCCATGTAAGCACGACTTTAGGCTTGTGTTTGGTTTTGAATTCAGCCATAGTAAGGGCATCGGCTAGGGATTGTAAGGGGTGTCCTGTGGCGCTTTCCATATTGACAATGGGAACCGTCGCATATTTTACAAAGCCACTCATAACCGTTTCAGCATTGTCTTTTTCTTTGTCTGTAAGCCCCGCAAAAGCTCTGATAGCAATAATATCGCAGTATTGCGACACTACCTCGGCGGCTTCTTTAATGTGCTCTGAGGCGCCTTGATCCATAACGGTGCCGTCTTCAAATTCTAAAGTCCAACCTTCGTTGCCAAAGTTCATCACCATCACGTTCATTCCTAGATTGATGGCTGCTTTTTGAGTACTCAAACGCGTGCGCAAACTTGGATTAAAAAACAACATCCCAAGGGTTTTGTCTTTGCCTAGTTTTTGGTTCTTAAGGGGCTCTTTTTTAATTTTAAGGGCTTGTTTTACCCATTTTTTTAAAGAATCAATGTCTTTTATGGAGGTGTAATTCATGATGATAATCTGTTTTGATGCCAAGAAGCATTATTGTTGTTGTATCGGGCTCTAAGTTAAATAATTTTGGTGAAAGGGATTTCATTCCGCAAGGCTTTCCGCATAAAATCATCCTCTAGGCCATTCACAATCCAAGTCTCAATATTGGCTTCTTTGGCAATTGCTGCCGCTTCTATTTTAGATTGCATTCCTCCAGTACCGTGAGACGATTTTGTATCGCCTATTTCTTTCTGCAACAGTGATAAATCGGTTACTAGTTCAATCGTTGATGGAAGTGCATCGTGGATGGAAGCTTTAGTATAAATACCATTGGTGTTCGTAGCAATAATCAAAATATCGACATCTAGCAATACGGCGGCCAAAGCGGCCAATTTATCGTTATCGCCAAACTTAATTTCATCTGTCGCCACCGTGTCATTTTCATTAATGATCGGGATGTAATTGTTTTTGACCAAGACATTGATAGTGTTGACAATATTGACTTTCGATTGTTCTTTTTCAAAGTCGGAGTAGGAGAGGAGGCATTGGGAAATATGCAACCCTAAATCGCTAAAATTTTCATGATAAATACGCATCAAATGGGGCTGCCCAATGGAAGCTAAGGCTTGTTTTACAAAAACCTCTTGGTCATTATTGTCCAGTTTGACAAATTGCTTCGCGGCGGCAATAGCACCCGAGCTCACAATAATGAATTCGTATTGGTCTTGTAATGCGGCAATTTGCATGCCAATATCCTCAATTTTTCCTCTCGAAATATGATTGGTTTCTTTGGTTAAGGTATTGCTGCCTAACTTTAATAAGATTCTTTTTTTTGTCATTTTTATTTATTTACCGCAAAGGGCGCAAAGTGTTTTTATTGGAAGGTTCAAAAAAACGCAATGTTCGCAAAGCTTTGTGTCTATATTTAACCGCAAGGGGCGCAAAGTTTTTATAATTGAAACGTTCAAAAACGCAATATTCGCAAAGCTTTGTGTTAATGTTAGAATCTTTACTCTTTACTCTTTTTTGCTCAAATCTGAAATCAAAAATCGTTAATCAACAATCTGCAATCTTCTATCTAACCTGTCCTTCTCCGTAAATATACCATTTGTTGGTCACCAAATGCTGCAAACCAATCGGGCCGCGTTGGTGCAATTTGTCGGTGCTAATGGCTAATTCTCCACCTAAACCCAATGCTCCGCCATCGGTAAATCGGGTAGAGGCGTTTTGATAGACCGCCGCTGTGTCCACATGATCCATGAACACTTGCGCTAGGACATCATTTTGAGTGATGATGGCAGCCGAATGTCCGCCACAATACTGGTTGATTTTTTCAATAGCCTGTTCAGTCGAT
>JBOFUD010000229.1:0-2878 GCA_051652385.1 Flavobacterium sp. | reverse complement strand
CCAGTACCATGCGTTCGCTTTGGCGGTACGATCTAGCTGTTTTTAGATCAAGGACAAAGGTGTGTGTTCTAGCAATTGTTTTGAAATATACCAAAACAACCTTGAGGCATATGTAGGTTTATCAATCCATTCTGAGAGGGTGATAAAATTAGAAGCAAATAGTATTTTATCAATTGTCAGGGATTCTTCTTCATTAAATTTGTAGTATGCCATAAACCAAGTAGGGAAAATGCGCGTTTCTTTTTCAGCTCTTGCCAAAAGTAATACATTGGTATTTAACGGGTCCTTTTTAATAGAATCGTACAAGCTATGTAGTATCGTTTGATCGCCTTCAAGAATTTGTATGAATTCATTATTGTGAAACAAAAGACATCCCGTAATGTCATTTTTAGCATTAAAGGCTCGGGATGTTTCTAAAATTTTGGCAATATTTGCTGCGCTAATTCCCGGATTTGCTTGAGAACGATAAATTAACTCGTACATCTTATCTACATTTAAGTTGTTCAACTACTACATTCTATCCATGTACCAACGCAATTCCTTTTCTAATTTCTGATATTTAAAAATGCTGGTAATTGCCTTTTGTAAACGAACAAATGCAGTTTCACTTTTTACCACATAATCGAAGGCTTTGTGGTGCATACAACAAATAGCAACCTCGATCTTGTCCTGACAAGAAAGCATTATTACGGGAATTTGCTTGTTGTATTGCTTAATTTCATCCAGCGTATCTAAGCCATTAATGGCCGTTTTATCGATGCCATCTAGATAGAAATCTAGTATCACAACATCTGGCTTTTTCGTTAAATTCTCAATACATAATTCTCCTGTTGCGAATGTTTCTATATCGGAGTATCCGTGATCCAGAAATTGAATTTCTAATGATTTTAAGAAAAGTGCATCATCATCCACTAGAAATATTTTGAGTTTTTTTTCGTTTTTCAAAGTTTTATTTATTTAGATTATGAAGTTCTATCTCAAGTGCTGCACAAGCTTGCATACAAGCATTTTCGAGACCAAGTATGAGTGGGTTTAATTCATCTGAGCTTTCCAATTCATGGACATACTCTTTTATTTTTTTTGCCATATCTCCAATTTCAGGATGCATTCCCATTATTGTAAATGAGGGTGTCATTTTGTGGAGTGTTGCTTGCAGCAAATACCAATCTTTATCTTGAAAACTTTGTTTCATAGTACTCACAAGGGTAGGAGTTTGTTGTAAGTATACCGTTATCATTTCAGACATCCGTTTCGGATTTGCTTTAGTAAGTTTAAGCAAATAACTCAAATCTACATATTTTATGGTATCTAAAGCTGTTTCTTGCCCTATGATATGTTCGATAATTGCTACTGGTTTTTTCATTAAACTTATTAGTTTACTGTACAAAAGTCGCTCGTCAACCGGTTTGGAGATGTAGTCATTCATCCCTACTTCTTTACATTTTGCCACATCAATTACGGTTACATCGGCAGTGAGTGCAATGATTGGCACGGTTAGTTTTAATGTTTTTCGAATGTATTCGGTTGTATCAAAGCCGTTCATTTCGGGCATTTGCAAATCCATCAAGATAATATCATAGTCTTTGTTTTCAAGTTTTTCAATGGCAACTTTACCGTTGGAAGCCATTTCGCATTCAAAACCAAAATCATCCAACAAGGTTCTCATTAGCAATTGATTGAGCTCCATATCTTCTACAACCAAAACTTTGATGTCTTTTACTTCCGAATCAAATTCAATGATTTTTGGTTCGACAATGGCGTCAAGATTTGTTTTTTTGAACTCTAAAGTAAAACTAAAGGTAGATCCTTTGTCGATTTCGCTTTGTACAGCTATGCTTCCTGCTTGCCCCTCTACTAATTGTTTTACAATGGCAAGGCCCAAACCTGTTCCGCCAAAAAGCCGAGATGTTCCGCTGGTAGCTTGCTGAAAGTTTTCGAAAATATTTTCAATTTTAGTATCCTTAATACCGATTCCGGTGTCTGCCACCGAGAACTGTATCGTGACGCTGTGTTCATTTTCGGACAGCAAACTAACACTGACTGTAATTTTACCATGATTTGTAAACTTGATGGCATTGCTCAAAAGGTTGAGAATAATTTGATGCAAACGCACCGGATCACCAATCAAGACTTCTGGAATAGTAGCTTCATAATTAGTGATTAACTGGAGGTTTTTCTCTTGAATTTTGGTTTCAAAGAGATGCAACATTGCCAGTAGCGATACCCTGAGTTTGAATGGTATTTTTTCGAATGTCATTTTTCCAGCGTCAACTTTTGCTAGGTCTAAGATATCGTTTATGAGAACGATTAGCGCGTCGCCACTTATTTTGATGGCCGTTAGATATTCTTTTTGCTTGGCTGTAAGTTCGGTTTTCAGGACTACTTTTGTAAAACCGATGATGGCATTCATCGGTGTTCTTATTTCGTGACTCATATTTGACAAAAACTGCTGTTTGGTTTTTACAGCTTCCTGAGCGACTTCTGAAGCGTTTTCGGCTGTGATTTTTGCTTCTTCCGCCAAGCTAGTAGCTAGTTCAGCAAAAATTTTTGCTTCTGTCAATTCCTTTTCGAGTTGCTTTTGCACGGTAACATCACGCGCTATGACGACAGCTCCCATGACATGGCCTTCCTCAGATTTGTAAATCGAGCCGTTAAATAATACATCCGTAAGTTTATGGTCTTTGATCGTTAAAGGGTAATCAACTACAAATCCTTTATAAAACACTTCTTCATAACTTTCTTTGGCCTTTTCTGGCTGGGTAAAATAATCTATAAAATTGGAACCAATTAGTTGCGCTTTATTTGCCCCGGTTACGCGAACGCTGGCTCTGTTTACATCGGTTATCTTGCCCTTGGGACTTATTGTAAATAATGGATC